>JAALLB010000290.1 GCA_011087745.1 Hyphomicrobiales bacterium
AAACCCTTAACCGCACTTTCTCATTCAACGTTCGGTAACTTGGCAATACCCTTTCTTATATTATGAAGGTGCTAGATAAAATACATGTTTTTATAGCCTATAGCTTCGTAGTTCATGAAACAAACTAGATGTTATATCTGATGCGTTAGTGCATTAAGTGAATTAATGCAGAGAATTCAACGAGTTATTTGGTGAAGCCTGAGTCACGAAACGCCAGAATCTGTCACAGCCGCTTATAACAGAGAGAATGCATAAAAAGAAAGGTTTTCTGTAAGTTATTGAATTATATAAAGAAAACTTGATGGTGCGGGTAGAGAGACTTGAACTCCCACGCCTTGCGGCACCAGAACCTAAATCTGGCGTGTCTACCAATTTCACCATACCCGCTGGTCTGGAGCTGTTTATGACAACGCTTGGTGAGGGGGTTATAGGGGGCTTCGGTGAGAAATCCAAGCAAAAAAATCGTCTTTTTTGATGAATTTTTCAACTATTTTCAAAATTTGAAAATTGGGGTAAAAAAGTGCAATTATTAGACATTATGCCTAAAAAATAGGCAAAAACGGGAATCTCTCTACCGCTTAGGCGCCAAAAACTATTCATAGTCGGAAGTCTGCAAGCAAAAATGCTTGTTGAAGCCATCATATCAATGCACAAATTTCTTGAAAATTTTGGACAGGAAATAAAATGAAGAAAATCGAAGCGATTATCAAGCCGTTCAAATTAGACGAAGTGAAGGAAGCGCTGCAGGAAGTTGGCCTTCAAGGTATCACTGTTACGGAAGCAAAAGGCTTTGGCCGACAAAAGGGTCATACAGAGCTTTACCGTGGCGCTGAGTATGTTGTTGATTTTCTTCCCAAGGTTAAACTTGAAATTGTAACGGACGATGAAACATTGGAAGCTGCCGTTGAAGCTATTCGCAATGCTGCTCAAACGGGCCGTATTGGAGATGGAAAAGTCTTCGTATCCAATGTTGAAGAAGTAATACGAATCAGAACCGGCGAAACCGGTTCAGAAGCAATCTAACTAAACAATCAAGATGCAGGTGCGCCTGTGATTAAAGGGTAAACCTAGAAAGGTAAATGGCATGAGTTCAGCCAACGACATAATTAAACGCATTAAAGATGAGGACATCAAATATCTTGATGTTCGCTTCACCGACCCAAAAGGTAAAATGCAGCACGTAACCATGGATGCTGATCTGGTGGACGAAGATATGTTCGCAGATGGTGTTATGTTTGATGGTTCATCAATCGAAGGTTGGAGAGCAATCAACGAGTCAGACATGTGCCTTATCCTTGATCCTTCTTCAGCGCACATGGACCCGTTTTTTGCGCAATCAACAATGGCAATTTTCTGTGATGTTGTTGATCCGGTGACAGGTGAACCATACAACCGTGACCCTCGCGGCACTGCAAAAAAAGCAGAAGCTTACCTGAAATCTACAGGCATTGGTGACACTTGTTTCATTGGACCGGAAGCAGAGTTTTTTGTTTTTGACGATGTACGTTTTTCATCTGATCCTTATAACACCGGCTTCAAGCTTGATTCATCTGAACTTCCGTCAAACATGGATTCAGAATATGAAAGCGGCAACATGGGTCACCGCCCACGTACCAAAGGTGGTTACTTCCCGGTACCTCCAATCGACTCTGGCCAGGATTACCGCGGCGAGATGCTTTCTGTAATCAAGGAAATGGGTGTAACAGTCGAAAAGCATCACCATGAGGTTGCTGCTGCTCAACATGAACTCGGCATTATGTTTGATTCACTTTCAACAAATGCTGATAAAATGCAGATCTACAAATATGCAGTGCACCAGGTTGCTCATGCATATGGCAAAACAGCTACATTTATGCCGAAGCCGGTTTTTGGTGACAATGGTACGGGCATGCACGTTCACCTTTCTATCTGGAAAGACGGCAAGCCAACATTTGCTGGTAATGAATATGCTGGTCTTTCTGAAAGCTGCCTGCATTTCATTGGCGGTATCATCAAGCACGCGAAAGCATTGAACGCATTTAGTAACCCGTCAACAAACTCTTACAAGCGTTTGGTGCCTGGTTATGAAGCACCGGTTCTTCTGGCTTATTCTGCCCGTAACCGCTCAGCTTCTTGCCGTATTCCTTTTGGCTCTTCACCAAAATCAAAACGTGTTGAGGTTCGTTTCCCTGATCCAATGGCAAACCCTTACCTTTGCTTTGCAGCATTGATGATGGCTGGCCTGGATGGCATCAAAAACAAAATTCACCCAGGTGATGCTATGGACAAGGATCTTTATGATCTACCGCCAAGCCAGTTGAAGCGCATCCCAACCGTATGTGGATCACTTCGTGAAGCACTTGATAGCCTTGCAAAAGACAACAAGTTCCTTCTTGAAGGCGATGTGTTCGACAAAGACCAAATTGAAGCTTACATCGAGCTTAAAATGGAAGAAGTGTTGCGTTATGAAATGACACCTCATCCAGTTGAGTTCGACATGTATTACTCAGCATAATCTTTCTCCCGAGATTCTAAACCTAGGCCCCGGCACTGTGTGCCGGGGTTTTTTGTTGCAATACGGAAATTTAGGTGATTTTCTCCAAACTTGGAGGAGAGTGATTTGTCAGAAAACAAAGGCTCAGTTTCCAATACATATGCACGAACCGTTGATTGCGGTGGCAAGACAG
>JAALLB010000291.1 GCA_011087745.1 Hyphomicrobiales bacterium
TTCGTATCATATCACACCAAAACATTCGGGTTTTGGAGTAGGATGGGTATAACCAAAAGTTAACTTCTCACCTAATCACTTGAGTCGATTGAAACTTCTGCTAATAAACATGCAATCGCCTCCTTTTCAGTAAGAAAGACTTTTTATGCCTAGTTTCAAAACCCTTGATGACGTCGAAGTTTCTGGCAAACGTGTGCTGGTGCGTGTGGATCTGAATGTGCCAATGGCTGAGGGTCAGGTTACTGATGCAACCCGCATCTTGCGTATTTTACCAACCATCGGTGAAATTTCAGAAAAAGGCGGCAAGGTTATTTTGCTTGCTCACTTTGGTCGGCCAAATTGTCAAATCAACCCGGAAATGTCCCTGGCACCGATGATCACCACCCTGTCAGACATGATCGGAAAGCCTGTCTCATTTTCTACAGATTGTATCGGACCAATGGCCGAGGCAGCCATTAGTGCAATGCATGATGGCGATGTAACACTTTTGGAAAATACACGCTTTCATGCGGGTGAAGAAAAAAATGATGATATTTTTGCAGCTGAACTTGCAAAGAATGGTGATCTGTTTGTTTCCGATGCCTTTTCAGCAAGCCACCGCGCTCACGCTTCAACAGAAGGTCTGGCCCGTCACATGGAAGCCGTTGCAGGCCGTACCATGCAAGCAGAACTCGAAGCGCTTGAAGCAGGCCTTGGTGATCCTGAACGCCCGGTCATCGCAATTGTCGGTGGTGCAAAAGTATCAACCAAACTCGACTTATTGAGCAATCTCGTCACCAAGGTTGATCGCCTTGTAATTGGCGGCGGCATGGCAAACACATTCCTGGCAGCACAAGGCATTGATGTTGGCAAATCACTTTGTGAACATGACTTGGGTGAAACTGCACTAAATATTTTGGCAAAAGCTGAACAAGATGATTGCGAAATTATTCTGCCAACAGATGTTGTTGTTTCTGCTGAATTTGCTGCAAATGAAACCGTTGCAAATGATGCCTGTCCAAAAGACAAAATGATCCTTGATGCCGGCGCAGCCTCGGTGGCAAATATCATTTCAAAAATCGAAACTTCAAAAACATTGATCTGGAATGGTCCACTTGGAGCATTTGAAATCGAACCGTTTGATATCGCGACAGTATTGGTGGCAAAAGCAGCGGCCAAACAAACGCGCGAGGGAAATCTGATTTCTGTTGGCGGTGGCGGCGATACGGTTGCAGCCCTTAACCACGCAAACGCTTCAAAAGATTTCACCTATGTTTCGACAGCTGGCGGGGCATTCCTTGAATGGATGGAAGGCAAGGACTTGCCAGGTGTTTCCGTACTCAAGAAGTAGGTTGTACCGGCAGTTTCGATAATGAACGCAACCCAAAGCGTTCATTCCATCTGATATCTTGTTCCGGAACAGCAAGTCCAAGGTCAGGATAGTGCTCAAACAATATCCTGACAGCAGCTTTCATCTCCAACCTTGCAAGTTGATGCCCCAAACAAAAATGAATGCCCGAACCAAATTCAACATGGCGATTTGGCTTGCGGAGATATCAACCTTGCCTGCATCTTCAAAAAGCTCGGGGTCATAATTTGCAGCCAATATCATTGGCATGATTAAGTCACCCGCTTCAAGTTGTACGCCTTCAACTTCACAAGCCTCTCGGACATATCGCGGCTTTGCTGACTGAACAGGGCTAACAAACCGCAAACATTCTTCCACGGCCATATCAAGCTTTGACCAATCATCCTTTAATGCTTGAAGCTGGTCAGGGTGTTGTAACAAAGCTAGCACACCTCCGGAGATCAAATGCGTTGTTGTTTCATGACTAGCAAGCAACAACAAGAATATCATGGCGACTAGCTCATCATCGCTCATTTCCCCTTCTTCAACATCCAGGTGAACCAGTTCATGGATAAGCCCTTCACCGCCATGTTTACGTTCATGGGCAATCCGGTCTTCGATGTAACGCGTCAAAGGCTTCAGCTTGTTAATCGCAAAAACAAATGACACGATGCCCTTCACAGTTGTTATTCCTTGCGCCCAATCAGCGAATTTTGACCAATCTTCCCGAGGCAATCCCAATAGTTTACAAATCACAGCAAGCGGCATTTTTCTGGCAAACTCAGTAATCAAGTCAACAGACGATTCACTTTCGAAAAGCTTCGATGCATATTCAGCTGCCAGGGCATCAATATCTGTTTCGAGTGAAAGTACAGCGCGCCGGTGAAAAGCTTGATCCACAATTGACCGCAATCGGCTATGCTCTGGTTCGTCAGTAGAAAGCATATTGGCGGTAAGTTTGATCAGTAACTTTGGCATCCACTAGGAAAGCCCAATCACTTTTCCGTCTTTTTTACGAACCGTGAAATCCTTGTCATTCTTAAGCACATGTGCAGTCGCTTTATGGGTCGTTGTCACCCAAACTTTGCCCAGTATCGGTATTTTGAATTGGACGAGCGGAGCTTTTTTTCTCAGTTCAGCGAGCTTGGATGTCGGGTTGCGCATAAAAGACTGGCTTTGAAGTTCATTCAACATTTCAGTTTTCCTGCAAGAGCGCTTATTATTAACATTATATGTAAAAAATTGGGCATTAACATGTATTTTGGCGCGATTTTACACAATCCAATCACAGTACTAGACTCTTGATCTGAATGCGTTGGTGAGTTTAGGTTTTGAACG
>JAALLB010000012.1 GCA_011087745.1 Hyphomicrobiales bacterium
TTCACATGGAAAGACCCATCCGGTCACCTTCAGCAAAAATGTGTGCATGCGGTAGCCGCGGTACCTTGGGCTGGGAAGTATAATGTTTACTCGTCCTACGATGCTAGCGGCTTTCAAAGAAGAGCAACCTTGAATACTCAAGCAACAATTGGAACCTTACAGGCAATGGTATCTGAGGGGCCGGTTGGTCGTTGGGATAATAAAAATTCCATCATTATCGATTTGCCTTATGGCAGCTTTGAAAGTGTTCCACTGCTGGGTGTATTAAATGGAGCAAACATATTGGTTCTTGAAAGCAACAATGGCAGCTACGAATTGATACAATTTGCTCAAGCAGAAATCCAAAGTGACGGAAAATGGCGACTTTCCAAACTATTACGAGCGCAACTTGGAACTGAGCTAGAGATGTTGGCTGGCTCTGCGGTAGGCGCAAGAGCGATTTTGCTAAATGAAGCTGTTTTTCCACTGGAATTAAAGGACAGCGATGTAGGTCTCGAACAGTTCTGGAGAGTAGGTCCAGCAAGCGATAACAACTCAACATCAACCTATGCCAGTATCGCTCATACTAATATCTCCGCAGTAAACGAATGCTAAGCCCGGTCCATTTGAGGGCATACAAATCAAGCTCGGACGACTATCATATTGCATGGATAAGACGTGGAACTTTGAATTCCGACAATTGGGAAGGTTCAGACATTCCATTTGATACTCAAGACGAGAAATACAACATACGAATTCTGGATCTTGGCAATTCCATTAGACGAGAAATAACTACAACATCTCAAAATTTTTTATACACCAAACTTATGTTGATTGCAGACTTTGGAAGTAATGATGCTGATTTTTGTGTTGTGGCTTCTCAGCTCAATAACAGTGGTGACCCCGGTTCACCAAGAAAATTGAAAATTTCAAAACTAAAATAAAGGAAAATGCAATGGTCGAAGAAAAACGCTGGTATCACTCAAGAACAATTTGGGGATCAATCCTTGCAGTTGGAGCGTCACTGGCAGGCACAATGGGCGTAACAATTGACAATTCAACACAAGTTGACCTTGCAGATTCAATGCTGCAGTTTGTTGGAGCCATAGGTGCCATGGTTGCAATTTATGGCAGATTGTCTGCGACTGAGGTTATATCTTAATAATGGTTGAAAATTGAGATGCACATTTCCTGCAATAATATTCATTTTTGGTTCAGACGAAGCATGCTATAGGGTTTTTCATGAAATTAATGAAACAGATCATAGCAACAATTTTTGCGCTATCTCTATTGTCCACGCCCGCATTTGCGGATGCGTGTAGCAATGCTGCGCGGTCTATGATTAGTGGTAATCCAAACGCGATTTTGTTATCGGTAAAGTCAAAGCAGGGTAGTAATGGCAACGTAACATGTGAAGCGCGCATCAAAATAAGCGCCGATGGTAAACCGCCTCGCATTGTTGTAAAGAAATTTAACCCCTAAATTTTGGCAGGAACAGCACGTGCGCATATTAATTGTTGAAGATGATCTCGAACTAAATCGCCAATTGGAAGAAGCATGCCTAGAAGCCGGTTATGTTGTTGATAAAGCTTTTGATGGCGAAGAAGGTCATTTTCTTGGTGATACCGAACCCTATGACGCCGCTATTCTGGACATAGGCTTGCCCGTTATGGATGGTATTTCGGTCTTGGAAAATTGGCGTAAAGCTGAGCGCAAGATGCCTGTACTTATGCTAACAGCAAGGGACCGCTGGAGCGACAAGGTAGCGGGTATTGATGCCGGTGCTGACGATTACCTTGCAAAGCCATTTCATATCGAAGAAGTGCTTGCTCGACTGCGTGCACTTATTCGTCGTTCTAATGGTCATGCATCATCAGAATTGGTATGCGGTGATATTGTATTGGACACAAGAACCTCAAAGGTTACATATAAAGACAAAGCTGTGAAACTGACATCTCATGAATTGCGGTTATTGTCATATCTACTTCACCATCCTGGTGAGATAATCTCCAGAACAGAATTAACAGAGCATCTTTACGACCAGAATTTTGATAAGGATTCAAATACTATTGAAGTCTTTGTCGGTCGTCTGCGTAAGAAATTGAATACGGATTTTGTTGAAACTGTACGTGGACTTGGATATCGGCTGCAAGAAAACGAATGAACTTGTCTCGCTTGAATTTTCTTCCCAATACGCTCGCCTCACGTCTCTTTATTCTATCATCACTTGCTGCAATAATTGGTGTTCTCGTCGTCGCATTGGTGATTTCTGCGGATTATCGACGCAATGCCGAAGCGAAGTTGAATGAAGTTCTCGTTGCAAATGTTTTCAATCTAATGGGGACATTTGAAGTTGATCAAAATGGTGTTTTGATTGGACTTCCCGACTTGGGAGATTCTCGTTATAATCTGTTTGATTCAGGTTATTATTGGTCGGTCCAAAAACTTAGTGATGAAGCTTCGCGAACTACAAGTATTTCTCTTTCTGATCAAAAGATAATAATTCCATCCACAGTCGAGCTGGATCAAACATTTCAGCGCAGTTTTGAAATGGAAGATAATACAGGGCAGATGCTTCAAGGCTTGGAGGCTCAAGTATTTCTAGGTGAAGGTGACGAACTTTACAGCTTTAGAATAAGTGCAAACAAGAGTTCTTTAAATCAAGAGATATCAGACTTTCGTAGCCGCTTGGCATTAATTCTCTCAATTTTTGCATTTTCAATCGTTTCCGCTACATATCTTTTGGTAAGTCTTGGCTTGAAACCGATTTCCAGAGCAGTTGAAACCTTGGAGAGAGTAAGAACAGGTGAAGCATCCAGGATTGATGGTGAATACCCAGATGAAATAGAACCATTAATTACCCAAACTAATGCGCTAATTGAGTCTAACAATACGATCGTTGAACGCGCCAGAACTCAAGTCGGTAATCTTGCACATTCACTAAAAACGCCACTTGCAGTGATGCAAAATGAATTGCCCAAATTAGCGAAAGACAAACAACCAATTTTCAAAGAACAAGTGGATACAATGCGCAGTCAGGTTCAGGTGTATTTGGATCGTGCTCGTATCTCCGCAAGAAGTTCGACATCTATCGCAAATACCCCATTGTTCCCAGTACTGGAAAAGCTCTCTAATGTTGTTTCAAAACTTAATCCAGCTACAGATATTGATAGTGATTTTGATGATGAAGGCTTGATCTTCGAAGGAGAAGAACATGATCTTCAGGAGATATTTGGCAATCTAATTGAAAATGCCGCAAAATATGCGAGTTCTGCCATGAAAATCAGTGCAGGGTTATCTAATGGCAAGCTGCAAATTGTTGTTGAAGATGATGGCGACGGTATGTCGGAACAGGATATTGAGAAAGCTGAAAAGCGGGGCGGCCGAGTGGATGAAGGAAAAGTGGGTTGGGGTTTGGGATTGTCCATTGTTCGAGACATTGTTGACGAATACGATGGCAGCTTCAAACTATCAAAATCACCAATGGGCGGCCTGAAAGCAGTTGTTTTATTGCCGGGGCGAAGAGAAAAGTAATCACAAAATCTTCCTAATTTAGACATTTTCAATATCCATTATCTAAGATGGTTGGAAACAAGGATTCTCAAGATGCGCAAACTAAAAATTCCATTTATTGCAATTGCCGGTACGCTTGCCTTAGCGGGTTGCCAAGCAAGCAATGAAACAGTGGGTCAAGCAACCGGTGCCGTTGCAGGCGGACTAATTGGTAACCAGTTTGGTGGTGGTTCTGGACGAGTGGCCGCAACAATTGTTGGTGCATTAGCTGGTGTTGTCATCGGAGGCAGCATTGGGCGTGGGTTGGACAATCGTAGCCGGGAGGCTGCACTTGCTGCTGAATATAATGCATTAGAGCGCGGTACTGTTGGTCAGCCAGTAGCGTGGCAAGGTTCCAATGGCACCTATGGCCAGGTTGTTCCGCAACAGCCCTACCAAGTTGGTAGTCAAAATTGTCGCCGCTACACTCATACAATTTATATTGATGGGACACCGCAGGAGGCAAGTGGCACCGCATGCCGAAATCCTGATGGAACATGGCAGCCGCTAAGCTGATCAAAGCTCACGATTTCTCTCAAATAATTGATGGCGGCATAGCTTACATGTGACGCTTTGGCCGAGCATTCAGCTTTTGTTTTGCTGAAGTTTTCTATAAACACATTCACAATGATGTTTTGGATTTTAACAATACTATTGGCGATGATAGCAATGGGATTTGTATGTCTCCCATTGTTCCGCAATTCTGTATCTTCCTCTACCGAATTAGACAGCGAACAAACACTTTACGAAGCAAGGCTGTCTGAGATTGAAAAAGATCTTGAACTGGGAAGATTGGATAAAATTTCAGCAGAAGCGGCAAAAAATGAAGAAGCCCGCAGGTTAATAAAGTCGTCTGAAACCGGTCACGATAAGACACCATCAAACAACAATAAAATCCTTGTTTGGCTAGCGGCAATTTCTTTGCCCATAATTTCCATTCCATTCTATTACACAGTTGGCTCGCCTCAGTTAACATCAACTCACAAGGAAGCGGAGCAAGCTGCAACCCAGCCATCAATGCAGGATTTGCTTAAGG
The DNA here is from genome assembly GCA_011087745.1 of Hyphomicrobiales bacterium. Lineage (GTDB taxonomy): Bacteria > Pseudomonadota > Alphaproteobacteria > Rhizobiales > Rhizobiaceae > JAALLB01. The sequence continues at coordinate 4,568 of JAALLB010000012.1, forward strand.
TTGCCGAAACTCAGCTTAAGAAAAATCCTGACGATATAAAAGGTTGGAAAGCTGTTGCACCAGTCTATGTAAGACTTGGAAGATATGAAGATGCTATCAACGCATATCAAAACGTACTTAGAGTTGAGGGCAGAAAGCCTGAAATTTTATTAAAACTTGCTGATGTCCACATTGAGAAAGATCAAGGACAAATTAGTCAGTTAGCAAATGCACTGATTGAAGAAACTCTTTCTATCGATGGCGAAAACCCAATAGCCAAGTTTTACACGGGAATCATTGCACTCCAAAAAGATGAGAAAGATGAAACAATGCGCATTTGGCAAGGCATGTTGGATGGCGCTAAAGGTGATGAAGAATGGTTACCTGTCGTTGAGGGGCGCATTTCGGAACTAAGAACGTTGATGAAAACACCTCAGTTGCCAGCTTTGGATGAGGAAACAATTTTATCTGCAGAAGAAATGGAACCAGATCAGCGTATTGCAATGATCGGTCAAATGGTTTCAAATTTGGCCCAAAAACTTGAAAATAACCCTGAAAACAAACAAGGTTGGGAGAGGTTAATCCGCTCTTATCTTGTCTTGGGAAGAACCGATGATGCACAAACTGCACTCGCTAATGCAGCAGCACATTTTGTTGATGACAAACAATTTATAATTGCCTTGGAAAACATGATAAAAACTCAAGGTAATTCATCAAATGGTGGAAGCCAATGACACGAAAACAAAAACGTTTTGCCGGAATCGGGATAATTGGGACAGTAATTGGGTTGGCAGTTTTGTTGGTCAGTATCGCGCTACGCGATGAGATCGTATTTTTTTATGATCCAACGGAAGTAGTGAGTGGCACAAAGGTTTCACCCGGTCAGAATTTTCGAATTGGCGGTCTGGTTTTGGATGGTAGTGTTGTAAAGCAGGATACGAAAGTATCGTTTGTTGTAACAGATGGTGATAATAGCGTTCCAGTTAGCTTTGAAGGCATATTGCCCGACCTATTTCGCGAAGGGCAAGGTGTCATTGCTGAAGGTGCTTTAGATACTCAGGGGCAATTTATTGCGCAAAGTGTTTTTGCAAAGCATGACGAAAATTACATTCCAAAAGAGCTTGAAGGGGTATTGAAGGAAAAGGATGTCTGGAAGGGCAAGGAAAGCGAGAACAACTCATGATTGCTGAACTTGGTCATTATGCACTCGTACTGGCATTAGCACTGACTATTGTTCAATCGATCGTTCCGTTTTGGGGCGCGAGAACGGGTGACGAAGTTCTAATGGCTTCCGGCACTTCTACGGCCATTGCAGGCTTTCTGACACTGGGTTTGTCTTTCGCAGCTTTAACCTATTCCTATGTGACCTCTGATTTTTCATTGCTCAATGTTTGGCAAAATTCTCACTCAGATAAACCCATGCTTTATAAGGTAACGGGCGTATGGGGAAACCACGAGGGCTCAATGCTGTTATGGGTTTTGATACTGACACTTTTTTCTGCAATGCTGGCTGCTTTTGCAACTAATCTGCCTTCAAGACTAAAGGCCGACGTGCTTTCAGTCCAAGGTTGGGTAACCTTGGCATTTTTGTTGTTTATCCTCTTCACTTCAAATCCTTTCGAGCGTCTGCCTCAAGTTCCAGTAGAAGGCAAAGACCTCAATCCAATTTTGCAAGATATTGGTTTGGCAATTCATCCTCCTCTTTTGTATGTTGGTTATGTCGGCTTTTCGCTTACATTCTCATTTGCAGTGGCAGCAATGATTTCGGGTCGAATTGATGGAGCTTGGGCAAGGTATGTTCGCCCATGGGCGTTGGTTGCATGGGTATTCTTAACTGCTGGTATCGCGATGGGGTCCTATTGGGCTTACTACGAATTAGGCTGGGGTGGCTGGTGGTTCTGGGACCCGGTAGAAAATGCATCTTTCATGCCTTGGCTTGTGGGAACAGCGCTTATTCATTCAGCATTGGTAATGGAAAAGCGGGATGCCCTGAAAATCTGGACTATTTTACTGGCGCTCTTGACCTTCTCTCTATCATTACTGGGAACCTTTATCGTTCGTTCCGGCGTATTAACGTCCGTCCATAGTTTTGCATCTGACCCGACGCGCGGTGTTTTCATATTGATGATACTGCTGATCTTTATAGGCGGTTCGCTAACACTCTTCGCAATTCGCGCAAATGTCCTTCAACAAGGTGGATTGTTTCAACCAATCTCCCGTGAAGGCGCACTGGTATTCAATAACCTGTTTTTGACGGTTTCTTGTGCAACAGTTATTTTGGGAACACTTTATCCGTTATTCCTGGAAGCGTTGGATGGTTCAAAAATTTCGGTAGGTCCTCCCTATTTCAATCTGACATTTGGTCCCTTAATGATACCCTTGCTACTGGCTATTCCATTAGGCCCATTGATGTCATGGAAACGAGCTGATTTATTGCCAGTTCTGCAGCGGTTGTATTTCGTCGCTGGTATTGCACTTTTATCCATCATATTGGTCCTTGCCTTTACACAAGATGGCCCAGTACTCGCATTTTTGACAATTGGTCTTGGGGTGTGGGTCATGCTGGGTAGTTTGGCAGAGCTGTTTCAACGATCAGGCTTGCCAAGAGTTGATCTGAAAACAGCTTTTGCAAGATTAGCGGGATTACCCAGATCTACATGGGGGACAGCTTTTGCTCACTTCGGCGTTGGGCTTATGGTTCTGGGAGTTGTTGGCGCAACAGCATTCAGTGAAGAAAAAGGTGTTTCAGCACTAAAAGGTGACACAATAGAAATTGCTGGGTTTACGTTGACCCATGCCGGTGGGCAACGATTACAGGGACCGAATTACATCCAGGACACACTACTCGTTTCGGTAAGTCGTGGAGGTGTTTTTGAGGAGACATTGCAGCCTGCGAAACGATTTTACACTGGGCACGGAACTGCAACGACGGAAGCTTCAATTAGCACTTATTGGTTCTCTCAGCTCTATGTTTCTGTAGGTGATACAGATGAGGAAGGCCGAACCGTATTGCGTGCCTGGTGGAAGTCGCAAGTTCTTTTCGTCTGGCTTGGGCCAATTTTAATGGCATTGGGAGGATGTTTGTCGTTAACAGATAGGCGCTTGAGAGTGGGTGCGCCGAAGACATCAAAGGCAAAACATGAGCTGGTAAATGCGTAGTTTGTTTCTATCAATCTTGATGCTTTTTGTATTGGCATCGCAAGCTTTTGCAGTAAATCCGGATGAGGTCTTGGATGATCCTGTACTAGAGCAACGCGCCAGATCCCTTTCAACAGGTATTCGCTGTCTTGTATGTCAAAACCAATCAATTGATGATTCAGATGCTGAACTTGCAAGGGATTTAAGAATTATTGTTCGGGAAAAACTGGTGGAAGGCCTGTCGGATGAAGAAATACTGGATTATCTGGTCGTCAGGTATGGTGAGTTTGTGCTACTAAAGCCAAGATTGAACACGCAAACACTATTGCTTTGGATACTGCCGCTCATAGCACTCATCATCGGTGCAATTTTTGTTCTCAAGACATTTGGCAATGCAAAACGACGGGAGAAAAAACAGACGGAAACCTTGACAAAGGACGAAAAAGCCAATCTCGCTAAAATTCTTGATGAGTGACTTGTGATTTCCTTGTGAATGCGTAACGTGTTTCTTTATGGCAAAGGAGCAAGGTTATGAATAATATAACACAGCGCGTTGATTTCGATGGCAGCCAGGGATCAAAGCTCTCTGCAAGATTGGACATGCCTGCCGGCCCGATCAAAGCTTACGCAATTTTTGCGCATTGCTTCACCTGTTCAAAAGACCTTCACGCCACCAAGAGAATTTCAGCAGAACTTTCAAGGCAAGGTATTGCAGTATTGCGGTTTGATTTCACTGGGTTGGGAAATAGTAAGGGCGATTTTGCTTCAACCAATTTTTCTTCAAACCGGGAAGACCTTATCGTAGCTGCAAATCATTTGCGAGAAAATTTCGAAGCACCCAGCTTGCTCATCGGTCATTCATTGGGCGGTGCAGCAGTTCTTTCTATTGCATCAGAAATTCCTGAGGTGAGGGCTGTTGCAACGGTTGGCGCACCATCTGAAGCCAAGCATGTTGTCCATAATTTTGGTGTCAAAATAGATGAAATACAAGACAGTGGCGAGGCAACGGTTTCACTAGGCGGTCGAGATTTTTCAATCAGAAAACAGTTTCTTGATGATTTGGAAGCAAATGATGTTCTTGAAAAAGTTGCGAAGCTGAAAAAGCCATTGCTTGTTTTGCATTCTCCAATTGATCAAACAGTCGGCATTGAGAATGCAACACAGATTTTTGTTGCTGCAAAACATCCCAAGAGCTTTGTTTAGCTTGATGATGCGGATCACCTTGTTACCAATGATCGTGATGCAGATTTTGTTGCCTCAGTGATTTCAGCCTGGGCAAGTAAATACGTTTCTCAAGATGTAGGCAGAAATGAAAGTGCAGAAGAATATTCTGACATTATTGTTTCTGAAACTGAGCTTGGAAAATTCCAAAATACCATTGTTGCGGGCAATCATCGGTTGATTGGTGATGAACCAAAATCAGTTGGAGGATTGGATAGCGGCCCATCTCCGTATGATTATCTCGCCACTGCATTGGGCACCTGCACATCAATGACCATGCGGATGTATGCAAGTTTCAAAAAACTGGACGTTGGCAAAATTTCGGTTGCCGTCTCTCACAAAAAGATCCACGCACAAGATTGTATGGAATGCACCGAGCATGAAAGTGAAGGTGGTGGTAAAATTGATATCTTTGAGCGCAAGATTTCTGTTGAAGGTCTAAACGACGAAGTTTTATCTGCTAAGTTATTGGAAATAGCAGATAAATGCCCCGTGCACAAAACCCTCGAAAAAGGCGCAAAGGTAAAAACGAGCTACAAATAGGTTTGTCTAATATTACCAAAGTTTAATTCTGCGTCCATAAAACTGTAATCTGGAAGTTCTCATATTGCACTCAACAGCAAACACGAAGTTTGCAAAGTTGATTCAATAAGGAACTAAACATGACTACAAAAATTCACTCTACAAAATCATTTCGCAATGTATTGGTAACATCAGCGGTCGCATTTGGCGTTGCTGGTTTTGCTGCGGGTCAATCCAATCTGATATCGGTAACACCCTCATTTGCCGATGCGGTAAAAATTCAAGCACCTGCGGTGTTTTCTTTCGGTGATGTAGTCGAGGCAGTTTCTCCAGCAGTTGTAAGTGTGCGTGTTGAACAAACTATTCAATCTGCAAGCGCCGAAGGCGATTTCCAGTTTGACCGTCGCGGTCGTGAATTCATGGAAAAATTCTTTGGTGGTTCACCTTGGGACGATAAGCGCGATTTTCGGGGTCATAAAGGTCCGCGCAAGGGTAACTCTCAAGGCTCTGGCTTCTTTGTTTCAGAGGATGGATATCTGGTCACCAACAACCATGTAATTGAAGGTGGTTCAAAATTTACTGTTGTACTGTCTGACGGTGAAGAACTGGAAGCTACATTAATTGGCACCGATCCCAGAACGGACCTTGCTGTTCTTAAAGTCGAAACCGATGAAAAACTCACATATGTCGATTTTGGTTCAAAACGCCCGCGCACTGGCGATTGGGTTGTAGCTGTTGGTAATCCATTTGGATTGGGCGGTACTGTAACAGCGGGTATTGTATCAGCTCATGGTCGCGATATTGGCTCTAACCGTTATGATGACTTCATTCAAATTGATGCGGCGGTAAACAAAGGAAATTCCGGTGGTCCAACTTTTAATTTGAATGGTGAAGTCATTGGCGTAAATACTGCGATCTTCTCTCCGTCAGGCGGCAATGTCGGTATTGCATTTGCGGTTCCTGCAAAACTTGCTGATGAAATTGTAACTGATCTTATCCAAAACGGTTCCGTAACCCGCGGTTGGCTTGGTGTTCAAATTCAACCGGTAACAGCGGAAATATCTGAATCTCTTGGACTTGAAATAGAAGATGGTGCAATTGTAACCTCGCCGCAAGAAGATAGTCCAGCAGCTCTAGCTGGCATAGAAGCGGGCGATATCATCACTGCGGTTGGTGACCAGGCCGTCAAAAGCCCAAAAGAGTTGGCAAGAGTAATCGCTGGCTATGAACCAAATTCCAAAATCAATCTAAAGGTTTGGCGTGATGGCAAAGCCCAAGATGTTGAAGTGACACTTGGTGAGCTCGAAGAAACACAAGTCGCGAGCAATTCAGCACCTCAAAATGGTAAAAAGCGTAATTTAAAGCGTCTTGGCCTACAAGTTGAAGAAACATCTGATGGCATTGCAGTTCTCGATGTGCGCCCTGGCAGCAAGGCTGAAGAAAAAGGCATTCGCTCTGGAGATGTTATTGTTTCGATCAACGGTGAGGATGTAACCAGCCTAAAGAGTCTTCGTGGTGGACTAAAATCAGCAGATGAAGCTGGAAGAAAATCAGCCCTTCTTGAGGTTCGCCGTCAGGATCGGACCGTATTTATCCCTGTCCCTGTTAAACAAGGATAGTCGTTATCATCCTTCCTGAACTCCTCGTCAGAAGGATGTAACTCGCGGCAGGCTTTTTCCCTCGAAGTCTGCCGCTATTTTCTTTTCACAACCGATTATTTTGTATAAATCTATTCCATGAAAATTTTAATTGTTGAAGATGATGATGAAGCAGCCAAGTTCCTGATAAAGGGCTTTGGCGAAGCAGGTCACAATCCAATCCATTCTGCTGATGGCGAAACAGGTCTGCACCTTGCAAAGACTGAGCAATTTGATGTCTTGATATTGGACAGAATGCTTCCAAAACTAGATGGCCTGAGCCTGTTAAAAGAAGTTAGAGCAGGGGGTGACAATACACCTGCACTTATACTGTCAGCACTGGGAGCCGTGGATGACAGGGTTGAAGGCTTACGATCTGGCGGTGATGATTACCTAACCAAACCCTATGCCTTTTCAGAGCTTCTTGCTCGAGTAGAAGTCTTGGCAAAGCGAAACAATAATGATGATGGTGAGGCTGAACTGTCGGTCGGTGACCTGCAATTGGACCGATTATCGCGGGAAGTTACTCGCGAGGGACAGAAAATCCTGTTACAGCCGCGCGAATTTAGGCTCTTGGTCTATCTAATGCAAAACGCCGGTACAGTTGTAACCAGAACAATGTTGCTAGAAAAAGTATGGAATTATCATTTTGACCCTCAAACCAATGTTATTGATGTCCATATTTCCCGCTTAAGAGGAAAAATTGACAAAGATTTTGAAAAACCAATGCTTTTAACCATTCGAGGTGCTGGTTATAAATTGCAGGCTCCGGATACCGACATCTGATGTTTGCTATAATAATATCCTTATTAAAAGTAACAGCCGTAAGGCTATCTATTATCTATACCGTTATTTTCGGTGTTCTTGCGGTTGGGATTGTTTTTTATATGACCGGCGCGACTGTGAATGTGCTCCGAGAGCAATATCAAGTTTCGATTGATGAAGAAGTCACAGGTCTGGCACGTATTTATAGAAGTGGCGGCATAAACCTACTGATTAAAATATTAGATCGCCGTGCTCGTGCCCCCGGGGCCAATTTATATGTAGTTACCAACCCTCAAGGGCAGATAGTAGCCGGTAATGTTCCTCGCATGCAAAATGGCATTATGCGTAAAGTTGGCTGGACAAACCGACCTTTCATTTATGAACGATATGATGATCAAAGTGATAAAGAACACCGCGCAGTGGCCCGCGTTCTGGAAGTGCCAAATGGAATGCACATCCTCGTTGGCCGCGATGTAAGTGAGTATGAAGGTTTTCGCGAAATTGTTGGTCGAGGTTTCAAATTGGCACTTGGAACAATGGTGGCATTTGGATTGCTGACGTGGTTCTTTGTTGGTCGCCGCGCATTGAAGCGAATTGACCAGGTTTCGAAATCATCCCAAAGAATTTTGGGAGGTGATAAATCAGAGCGCCTGCCTGTTACAGGGACCCACGATGAGTTCGATCGTTTGTCAGAAAACCTTAATCACATGCTGGATCAGATCAATCATCTTGATGATGGTGTGAAGCAGATGTCAGACAATATTGCCCATGATTTGAAAACACCAATTACACGACTTCGCAACAAGGCTGAAGAAGCATTTTCCTTGGAAAAAAAGCCGCAAGAGCAACAGGAAAAAATTGCCGATATTATTGATGACTGCGATGGCATTGTAAAAACTTTTGATGCTCTTCTAATGATCTCAAGAGTTGAGTCCGGGTCGACAGTAGCAAAGATGGAAACGCTGAATGCTTCTGATATTCTCAATGATGTATACGAGCTTTATGAAGCTCTAGTTGAGGATGAAGGCAAGCAGTTGAAACTTGAACTTGCTTTGCCTGAAACACTTTGTGTCATGGGAAACGGGGAACTTCTATCGCAAGCAATTTCGAACCTGCTAGATAACGCTATCAAATACGGTGGGGAACAAATTGCACTCATCGGTGAAGTGATTGACGATCAACTGGCAATCAAAATCATTGATAACGGAACAGGCATAGTCGAGGAAGATCGCACTAGGGTAATTGATCGCTTTGTCAGACTTGATAAATCCCGTAATATGACTGGAAACGGATTGGGTCTATCATTGGTGAAAGCTATTTCAGAAATGCATAAAAGTAAGTTCAAGCTATTGGGTAATGATCCAGGTCTCGTTGCTACTTTAGAAATTCCTGTTTTGGTTCAATAGGATGCATAGCGAATTTGAATCAATTCCAAAACAACTTGAATCACTTTCTGAAGTTGATTTTGCACAGTTAAGAGGTGAAGTTTGTGAGCAATTTGGCGAAAAATTTTCAAAGCATTCTGCGCTCATCAATTTCCTAACTGCCGTTTTTCAACTTTCCTCATATTTGAAGGACTGTGCTTTCAAGGAGCCTGATTTTGTTGCCGATTTAATTGAAGATGGTTTTCAGAAAAGCTTGGTTGCCATTCTGGTTGATACAAAGTCTTACGGTTTCAATTTAGATAATGAAGCTGAATTAATGTCGTCGGTACGCGTCGCCAAACGCAAGCTTGCATTGCTTTGCGGTCTTGCTGACTTGGGTGGATGGTGGAATGGAAATCAGGTTACAACAGCACTTTCTGATTTTGCCAAAATATCTTTATCAACCTGTTTGGATTTTGTTTTGTTGCAAAACCACAACCAGGATACCTTGGTTTTATCAAGCCCCAAATCTCCTCAGGTAGATTGCGGATTTATAATTCTTGGAATGGGAAAACTTGGTGGAAGTGAACTCAATTACTCAAGTGATATTGATCTCATTTTTCTATTTGATGATACTTCTAAAATTACACTGAATACGGACGACCCAATTCGCCTTCTTTCTCGAATGGCAAAACAGTTGATCAAGTTGATGCAGGAACGAACGCGCGATGGATATGTGTTCCGAATGGACTTGCGATTACGACCGGATCCATCATCGACTCCACTCGTCATTCCGCTAGTTGCCGCGCTCAATTATTATGAGGGCCAGGGGCAAAACTGGGAGCGCGCTGCTATGATTAAGGCACGAGCTGTTGCAGGCGACATCAAGGCAGGCGAAGCTTTTTTAACAGAACTCTCACCTTTTATCTGGCGCAAGTATTTGGATTTTGCAGCAATCAATGATGTGCAATCTATCAAGCGTCAAATTCATGCCCACAAAGGCCATGGCAACATTGCAGTTCTTGGTCATAATATTAAGCTTGGGCGAGGCGGCATTCGTGAAATTGAATTTTTTGCCCAAACCCAGCAATTAATTGCAGGAGGTCGAAATACCCAACTCAGAAAAAATGAGACAATTGCTGCCCTGCATTCTTTATACGAAAATAGCTGGATAGAAGAACAGGCGTTGGTAGATCTTACACAAGCCTATTGGTTTCTCAGAAATACCGAACATCGGTTGCAGATGGTCGATGACGGGCAAATCCATATTTTACCCGATAAGATGGATGGCCTGAAGCGAATTTCCCTCATGTCAGGCGAAGCAAACGTAGAAAATTTCTCAAATTCAATTCGTTCAACACTGGAAATGGTTGAAAAACATTATTCAGAACTGTTCGAGACGGCGACCGACTTGGGTTCCAAGGATGGAAACCTTGTCTTTACAGGCGACGATGATGATCCTGAAACTCTAAACAACTTGGCAAAAATGGGTTTTGAACGACCTGATGAAATCATCAAAATAGTCAAAATCTGGCATAAAGCACGCATTCCGGCTTTGAGAGCCACTCAAGCACGGGAATTGCTAACTGAATTAGTGCCAGATCTGCTTACGTCATTCTCAACGGCAAATAATCCAGATGAGGTCGTTTTCACATTTGATCGGTTCTTGTCAGGCCTGCCAGCTGGCATACAGCTGTTTTCAATATTGAAGAATAACCCAAGCTTGGCTGATTTGCTTATTAAGATTCTCAGCGCAGCACCGCGGTTAGCAGATCAAATATCACAAAAGCCGCATGTTTTTGATGCGATGATAGATCCTCAGTTTGGCAAAGGTGCGCTTTCAAAGGAAACTCTGAATAATATCCTCAATGCCAGTCTTGAAAACTCACCGGACTACGAAGCTGCGCTGTATGAGGCCCGGCGGTTTTTTTCCCAAACCCAGTTTATGATTGGCTGTCAGTTTTTCGCAGGAACACTCTCTGTTGAAAATGCGGCCAAAGCATTTTCAGTACTCGCCGAGGTTATCATAAATTCCATGTTAAATTTGGTCAGCAAGGAGTTTGAACATCGTCACGGTGTTGTTGAAGGTTCGAAAATTTGCATTCTCGGAATGGGTAGATTGGGCAGTTATGAGCTAACGGCTACTTCTGATTTGGACCTCATATTTTTGTATGATTTTGATCCAGAAGTAGATGAATCAAATGGAAAAAAACCACTAGCAAGCTCATTGTATTTCATACGGCTAATGCAGCGTTTCATATCTGCAATGAGTTCTCCAACTTCAGAAGGCAAGCTGTTCGAATTGGATTTCAGGTTGCGACCATCCGGTAATGCTGGACCACTGGCTACTCATATTGAAGGGTTTTTGAAATATCAACGCGAAGAAGCCTGGATATGGGAGGCCCAATCATTGACCGGGGCAAGAGCTGTGGCAGGAGATCCTGATCTCTCCAAAATGGTGGAGGCTGAAATTCCAATAATCCTGGAAAATCATAAAAATAGGGATGTATTGAAAGAAGATATCTTTGACATGCGCAACCGTATTGAGAAGGAAAAAGGTAGCAAGGATATATGGGATTTAAAGAGCGTTGCGGGTGGCTTGCTGGATATTGAATTTATTGCTCAATGGCTGGCCATAAAGAATGGCAGTGCTGGCATCACAGGGACGAAGCACATAATTCAAGATGAAAAACACAAAGAAATTTCTGATGATGTGCGTGAGAAGCTGCTGCATGCATTTGACTTATTCAATTCACTGCTTCAAATGCAGCGCATATGCATTGGTAATTTGTTTGATATCAAAACGACATCAACCGGATATACGGAAATTATTTGCTCCAGCATGGATATGCCTGATCTAACTGCGGCAGAAGCCTACCTGAAAACACTTCAAAAAGAAGTGCGGGAGATTTTTACAGGCCTTTTAAAATAAAAAAAGCTCCGAACCAGAAAGGTCCGGGGTGTAGTTGGCAGGGTAAACCAAAATTTCAATTATACTCCGAGTCCTTGAAAATCTGATTATTTGGGGTTGACGTTTCAGG
>JAALLB010000292.1 GCA_011087745.1 Hyphomicrobiales bacterium
TTTCGTATCATATCACACCAAAACATTCGGGTTTTGGAGTAGGATGGGTATACCTTATTAAGCGAGGTCTTTTTGGCAGTTTAAGGGCATGATTGGGGTGTTTTGGCATTGGAATTGCCACAATTGGTTTAGGTTCGTTTGTAGTTTTGCAAATTATTAACTTGTCTTTGAACGGTGAAGCTGGAGGTTACAGCCGTTAGTAGGGCAACGATGATCAGCACAGCAATCATCCAAAAATAGCCGCTCCAGCTTAGAGAGAAAGTACCAAATAATGCACTTATCTGGTCTCCTTCGGGTGTAGCCAATGAACTGGATGACCACAGGCCCAATATTATGAACAGAATTATTGCACCCAATGCGCCGCAAGCAGCGCCTTTTAGTCCCAATATCAAGAAATGTTTTTGAAATTCTCGTGAAATGAATTTGCTATCTGCGCCCACGAAATGTAGCACATCAACCACGTCTTTGTTCCCAGCCATTGCTCCTCGGGTTGCAAAAATTACCGTGGTTACCGTTGCTGCCATCATCAGAAGGAATACAGTTGTTCCTATCGCAACCATGGTGAGCGCCATGGTAGTTAGGCGATCCACCCAGGTTCTGTGATCATCCAGCGTGCTACCAGGTACCTGCGCTTCCAATTGTTCGCGCATTTTTACAAAATCCGGTTTAGCACCGTCTGCTAATGTAACGGTTAGAAGTCTCGGCACTGGGAGTTCTTCCAGTTGCAAGTCAGAACCCAACCAGGGCTCCAGCAACCTTGCCGTTTCCACGTCATTTAGAGCTGTGACTTTTGAAACGCCATCAAATGTCAGCGCAACACGGCTTGCGTCCCTGATTGCCTTTTCCATTTCAAGATCATCAAAGGGGCGAATTTGAATTGTTACTTCTCGCGAGATATCGTTCTGCCATTTTGCCGCGCTGCTGTTGACCATGGAAACTGCGCCAAGGGTCAAGCAGGCCAAAAAGGTCATGATGCCAATGACGAAAATAAGCGCTGTACCCGCTACTGTTTCGCGTGGCACGATGCTTTGTCCGCTGCGTAAGGGTTTTGGTTGTGGCTTTGATTTTATCGGCTTTGGCATCGGAATTGTGTCTTTTGATTCAGCAGGCTTTTCATCATCAGTCATAGATTTGCAGCCTCCCGGAATTCAATACCAACCGACGTGCATCATATTGGTCCATCAAACTCAAATCGTGCGTTGCAATTACGACAGAGGTTCCAGAGCGATGAAGCTCGATAAACAAGCGCAAGATGCGCCGTGCTAGAGGAGGGTCGACATTCCCTGTTGGTTCGTCGGCCAAAAGGACATCCGGTTGGTCAATGAGTGCACGTGCAATCGCTGCACGTTGTTTTTCACCACCGGATAAAACGGGTGGATGAACGTGCATGCGATCCCCAAGACCCACCCAGTCCAACAGATCGCGGACATCCTGGCGATAATCTTGCTCCATCTTGCCGCGCACCTGCAAGGGTAGGGCAACATTTTCATAGGTGGTCAAATGATCCAGCAACCTAAAATCCTGGAATACAACGCCAATTTTTCTACGGATGATCGGCATTTGCTGTGGTCTGATTGTGGACGCTTCTTTGCCAAAGACTTTTACCAGTCCCCGGGTTGGGGAAATTGACAATAACATCAGTCGCAACAGGCTTGTTTTACCGGCACCGGATGGCCCGGTTAAAAATTGAAATGAGTTAGGTGCTACTTGAAAAGACAGATCGCTAAGTACCTCGCGACCAATACCATATCTCAGACCCACATTTTCAAATCTTATCAAGACTTTGGTACTCGCTTCAAAAAGGAATTTCAGTTGCCAGTTTATGGTTAATCCGGAATTAACAAGTTTGGCTTAACAGATTCATGGAATAGTTCAAAATATTGTTTTATTCGTGAACAAATGGCTGATTGATGATGAATGACAAAAACACAATCTCTTGCCCCGCCTGTGAGTATGAACGTAACTCGCACGGTCAGCCAATTGAGCGTGATGGTCAGATGGAATGTCTGGATTGTGGCTCTACCTGGCGTGTTTTTGGAACGGCGCTTAAAAGTACATCAAACCCAAATAAACCAATGAAAAAGACCACCCGTGTAAGAGACCTTGCCGAACAAGTTACGTTCGTGGAAACGAGTTCTACGGCTACATCAGAGCCAGAGCCTTCTATCTTTATCCAAGAGCCGAAGTCGTACAAGCCTGGCCTTGGCGTTTTGATGGCAAGTTTTGCTGCTTTACTATTATTTGCCGGCGTATATGTGGGAATGATCTTTCTGGAAAAAGATATGCCAAATTCACAGCTGTATGTGCTGAATATTGCAGAAATCGAGATTGAAGAGCAGGTTCGCCGAAATGGTGAGAAAGTATTCACTGTTAAAGGACTGGTTTCAAATCCAACGAGCATTGCAAAAACAATACCGCCGATTGCGATTATCCTGCGCAAACAAAATGGCAGCGAAATAACCCGCTGGTATTATAACTCGTCTCTTGCTTCTTTACGTCCTGGGGGTAAATCGCGCTTTGCCTCTTCGATACAATATGATACGCCAATTGTGGCCTATGCAGAGGCTGTGTTTAAATAACGGGAATTCGGGATAAGGATTTTATTAAGTTATTGATTCACAACGGA
>JAALLB010000013.1 GCA_011087745.1 Hyphomicrobiales bacterium
GCGTTCAAAACCTAAACTCACCAACGCATTCAGATCAAGAGTCTAGTACTGTGGAACAAGATATTTCACCGAAAAAATAATTTTCGACGTTGCACATGTTTTGTCATCGATCACATTAACGAATTGACCAACTTTTCGTAACGAAATCCTTAACAATTAACTCATTGTTTACCCTGTTTTGTAAAAGCTGTCTCTTAAGAGATTCGAAAATCCACTAGAATCAACACAAATTAGTAAGAACAGGCTATCGCGGATGCGCAAGGCAAGATCACAATTGAGTAAACTTACACAGCTACAAGCTGGTAACCAAGGTGCGTTCGGTAATCAGGAAGGTTATCAAGCGATTGGTAGTGAAGTTGACGAAATTCAACGCCGCCTGGATGCACTGCAACTGCGCCAACCAATGCCAAACCCGGATTTTCAACAACCGCAAGCAAATCCATATGCAGCACCCAACATGCCAGTGGAAAGCCCGCATTTGCATAGAAGCCACAATGCCGCCAGCCCCAAACTCGATAATATTCGCTCTGCTTTGGAACAAATGACATCCAAGTTGCAATCAATGAACAGTGCTAATGCAACTGGCAGTAACAACCAGAAAGCTGTACTACAGCAAACCGACATCCTGAAGCAGCACTATAATCACATTTCTGCAGAATTGCAGGAACTGAAGAATTCGATCGCCGGTGTTGTGTCATCAAGCAATTCAGAAGCAGGCCTTGAAGCAATTCAGGAGACACTTTCTGCAGATTATAGAGCCATCATGCAGGAATTGGAGCGCTCAAAAAATTCCGAGATGGACGCGTCTTTATTCTCTTCTGCTTTGGAAGCCAGCCATAAAGAGTTATCCAAGCAAATTGTTGACATGAAACAGTCCATTGATTCGACCCTGTCCAATCCAAATGCTTACGCTCAAACTTTAGAAGTTAGCCATGATGACATAACCAAGCGTCTCGAAGACCTGTATCAAGCCATGCAGACATCTATTGCGACACCAGACAGCTATGTCGATGCGATTGAAAACAACCACCAAGAGCTCTCAAAACAAATCCTGCAATTACAACAAGTGGTAGAGAACCTGGATAACGGTTCGTCCGATGCAACACCATCAGAAATCTCAAGCGTTGAAATGCGGCTTGAAGAAATTACCAGGGCAATTGTTGCGCTTTCTCTTAATGATGGCAATGTCAATAACTTGGAACGCATTGAAGCGCGTGTTTCTGACATGGCAAAAACACTGGATGGTTTTAGTCTTCAAGCCCCAGAAGTAGATCATTCAGATTTTGAACGGCTGGAAGCCAAATTATCCGATATTCAAAATCTGATGGGTGCTGGATCTCCAGAATTTGAGAGCATGGAAGCACAGATTGGTAAACTGCCTGAAAAACTGGAAAATTTGGCATCTGTTTCAATGTCCGCTCCACTCAGTGGAGATGAAAACAATTCGCTTCTCCAGCGCATGGATGAACTTGTAGACCAAATCAGCCAGTCACAGACACAATCGCACAGCAGCAACTCGAACGATCAGATGGCTCAGCAACTTGAGCACATATCAGCTGCTATAGATAATCTATCAACACCAAGTGGTCAGAGCGATAATGGCAACAACGCCACGAATGAAATTATTGTTCAGCAACTTGAACAAATTGCTGGTGCAATCGATCAATTGGCGTCACCATCTTCAGAAAATCTTTCAGCTAGTGGTTTGGCTTCAATTGAACAACAATTAACTGAAATCTCCAGTCAGCTCAGTGGTGCTTCGCAAACAGGTGATATTTCACTAGATCCAATCGCAAGCCGTTTAACTGGCATCGAAGAGCAACTTGGTGCAAATCGTGACATAACTATTGAGCTTGCATCAAAAGTTGCAGAAGACGCTGTTAAAATGTCAGTTCAGGCAATGCCAAAGATGGCAGCTGGCGACACGCAGATGGACACTAGTGTCTTAAGTTCCATGTCAGAACTTCTGGCGCAAATAAATAATAAGGCAGAGACATCCAACTCAACAAATGTTGAAGCATTCGGTGCTGTAACTCAAACATTGGATTTGATGGTTGAAAGATTAGGCAATATTGAGACGGGCCTTTCTGGTCACGTTGGTGCTCATGCAGCAGACCAAGATCCAATTCCTGTAGCGGTTGCTGAAAACTTGGCACAACCGCCACAAGATTTTGTACCTGCAGAGTCAACTCTCGTGGCACCTGAGCCAGAACTGGCAGTTCCAACACCAGAACCAGATCCAGAGCAAGAGCCTGTAAAAGAGGAAATGTCAAAGTCAGCACGTAATCCAGCTGCTGATTTGGTTAAAGCTGCCAGAATGGCCGCTGCATCATCTCAAGTTGATGCCCCGGTAATTGCTGAACCTGAAATTGAAACGCCTCATGCAGAATCCATTGAGCAACAGGATTTTGAGGCCTCTGCGCAAGAAATTGCAGAACCAGAATTCAGTGATCCAGAGCCAATTGATGTAGAAACACCCGAACTGCCTGCAGATGATACACCAGCAATGGTTATGGATCCAATGGTTGAGGGTCAAAGCAAACCAAAACAAGAAGGTGATCCTGATGTTGCATTAGAGCCAGGTTCCGGTGGGCCAGATTTGGCTGCACTAGTGCGCCAGGCAAATGAGCAACGCAAAAACAATAGAGGGTCCGGAATTGATTCCTCTGGAACCGAATTTATTGCCGCTGCACGAAGAGCAGCCCAAGCCGCTGCTCAAGAAGCTGGAGTAGTTGAAGAAGAGATTGGAGAAAAAACAAGCAAAAGCCTGTTCGCTTCTCTTCCAAGTCTATTTGCCAAGCGGAAAAAAGTAATCATTATGGCTGCAGCAGCAGCGCTGTTTGTGGTATTGGCGACAACTCTTTCTGCTAAATTCCTTGGTGGAGGTGAATCTCAAACAGCAGAAGTAGAGAATAGCGTTCAATTGGAAGAAACAGTTAGTGATGTGCCACTACAAGCATCAACGGTTCCTGCACAAAACACAGTTACACCAATTGAGACAACTACAGAATCTGGCACCGTAGAAGAAAATGTAGATGAAGTCGCGCCTCTTGATGTTCAGCCAGATATACAGTCAGTTGCTGAAGAACAAGAAGCACCAAAATTGGCTCAAGAGGTTAATCTTGCTAGCGTCAATTTAAATGAAAATCCGGCACCAGCCAGCTTTGTGCTTGCCGATGAACTCAACTTTGTTTCAGCGGAATTGAAGGAAGCAGTTCAAAATGGCGAGCCCGCTGCACTTTTTGAAATTGGCAAGCGGTATACCGATGGTACCGGTACTGAAAAGAACCTTAAGAAAGCAGCTGAATGGTATGAACGCGCAGCCAATATGGGTTTTGCACCAGCACAATATATCATTGGCAACTTTAATGAAAAAGGCCTAGGGGTGGATAAAGATCCTGCAGTTGCTGCACAGTGGTATGAGCAAGCGGCGAGGGGTGGAAACATCATAGCCATGCACAACTTGGCTGTATTGACAGCTACGCCAAACGCATTATCTGCCGAGCCAAATATGAGTGAAGCATTTAAATGGTTCAGCAATGCTGCTGACTATGGGGTTCGTGATAGTCAGGTAAACGCTGGAATATTCCACACAAAAGGCTTCGGTACAGAAGTTAATTTGGTTGAAGCCTACAAATGGTTTGCTATAGCGGCAAAGGCTGGCGACAAAGATGCTGGAAACAAACGTGATGTTATTGCAAATGCAATACAACCTGACCAACTGGAAGTTGCAAAATCCCTTGTCAATGACTGGAAGCCTATGGAAGTTGTGGAAGCGGCAAATGAAGTTCCTGTTACTGAAGCATGGAAAGCACCTGAGGCAACAGTCGCAGCGCCTGCAATCAAGATAGACCGCAGCGTTATTGCACAAACTCAAATTTTGCTATCCAAGGTAGGCTTCAATGCAGGTGTAGCAGATGGTGTGATGGGCCAGAAAACCCGTAATGCAGTTGCAGCATTCCAACAAAAAGCAGGTTTGCCGGTAAACGGGCAAATCGATAGCGAGTTTTTGAAAGCACTCAAGGCCGTAGCAATTTAACTGAGAAGCATAAAAGGTCGTTCAATGAGACTTATCAAGGCAATCAGTAACGGCTTTAAGAATTACGCAAACATCAATGGCGTATCCAACAGAGGTGATTTCTGGTTTTGGTTGCTATTTGTTTGTATTTTTCTTTGCATAACATTGATTGTTGATGGTGCATTTTTCGGCCCGTGGATAGCAAATCTCTCTGGACAAGAAGTCATGGCCTTTGATCAAGATGCGCCAAAATGGCTTTCGCTTGTAAGTCTTTTTCTGCTGCTGATTCCAACTTTGACTGTCGCCATTAGAAGAGTTCAGGATGCAGGGTTTTCCAAATGGTGGATATTGATTGGGCTAACAATTATTGGTTGCATACCGCTCCTGATTATTTTCTTCAAAAAGGGAAAGAAACTGCACACAGAAGAAAGCTGATTTTAGGTTCTAAGAGCATAAAACTCTTCAATAAATTCTTGAAATTTTCTACAATGATTATGTAGAGGCAAGAGATTCGGAAAAAGGAGAGAGTTTTATGATGAAATTCTTGAGTAAGAACTTCTTGACTGTTTTATGCACTGCAATGGCAGTTGGTTTTACAACGTCCCAAGCACATGCAAGAACTTATATCGTAAATGGGTTAGCAAGTGCTGTTCCATTTATCGGGTATGGCATGAATAATTTGGGTAAAAAAATACCAGGTTCAAAAGTTTTCAGCTATATTACTTCCATCAAGGGCAATCGAATAATCAAGCCAAATATTTTAGCGGATATTGAAGCCAGATATAAACGAAATCCAAACGAACCAGTTAATCTCATCGGAATTAGCTATGGTGCTAATATGGTCAGCGATATCGCCAGCCGTTTGGCTCGAAAAGGTATACCGGTAAATTACTTGGGCATCATTGAAGGCACTTCGCTAAAGGCGATCAAATCAAATGTAAGACGCGCCCAAAATTTTATTTGTACGGGTGCTGAATGTTCCAAGCGCAGAATTGGTGTTGCCAGTGGCAATTCAGTCACCAAAATTAGTCAGTTTACCTATGATGATGGGCATATTGATCTTGGCAATAACAAAGGCGTTCACAGTAAAATTCTTATTGGCATTCGTTAAAACCAGTTCTTTGGGCAACTGGACCTATTATTTTAAGCAACTGTGATGGTTCATGCATTGACATTCGGTTTTTCGAGGCGCAATAAACCGCAAATAACACTTGCTGGTGGCTGATGTCTTCTTGCCGGTTTTGTAATTCTCGATTTTTCTGGAGGATGCTGTGAGCATCTATCTTCCTATAGCGGAAATGTCCGTTAACATCTTTATCCTTTTCGGGATGGGGGCTGCTGTTGGCTTTCTGTCAGGCATGTTTGGTGTTGGCGGCGGCTTTTTGATGACGCCACTGCTGATTTTTTACAACATTCCACCAGCTGTTGCTGTTGCAACGGAAACAAACCAGATTGTTGCCTCCTCATTTTCAGGAGCGCTTGCTCATTTTAGGAAAGGCACTGTAGACGTAAAACTCGGGATAATGCTCCTGATTGGAGGTCTATTTGGCTCGACTTTGGGTGTTTATATTTTCTCATCCTTAAGAAGCGCTGGGCAACTCGATCTTATTATTTCTATTCTCTACGTCATATTTTTAGGCTCAATCGGTACATTGATGACGATTGAAAGCCTCAACGCGATACGTAAATCCAAAAAAGACGATGCTCCACCAAAACGCAAAACAAGCCATGATAGTTTTATACACAAGCTTCCCTTCAAGGTGCGTTTTCGCAAATCCAAGCTTTATTTAAGCGTCATTCCGGTTTTGGTACTTGGCACGCTAGTTGGTATTCTCGCTGCAATCATGGGTGTTGGCGGCGGTTTCATTATGGTGCCGGCGATGATTTATCTTCTTCGCGTTCCAACCAATGTTGTTATCGGAACATCTTTGTTTCAGATTATCTTCGTGACGGGCTACACCACCATCATTCAGTCGGCAACCAACCAAACCGTTGATGTTGTACTTGCTTTGATCTTGATGGTTGGTGGCGTGATCGGTGCTCAATTTGGAGCGGCAGCTGGCCATAAATTAAAAGGCGAGCAGCTACGTGCACTCTTGGGGCTATTGGTCTTGGGTGTTTGTATTCGCTTGGGGTATGATCTTGTTGCAACTCCGGTCGATTTTTTCAACATTATCGGCAGCTTGGATGGGGGTGGCCACTAATGCAAAAATCACTCCGTCTATTCGTCTTTGCAACCATCATGATGTTTACAGCAATTTTGCCGTCAAAGGCAGAATCGCTACAAATGGGTATTTCTGTTGATCAGGTGCCGGTCAGCTCAAGTTTTGATGGTGCAAAAATTGCAATTTTTGGTTCGATCGAAACCAAAGACCAGGCAGCGCTTTATCGCGGTGAGTATGATGTGGTGGTTCGGGTTGAAGGCGCGCCAGAAGATGTAGTAATCCGCAAAAAGGAACGCATCGGTGGGATTTGGATTAACAACCAATCTGAAAACTACGAGGCCGTTCCTTCGTTCTATTCCATTTTATCAGCTCGTCCTTTAAATCTGATTGCAAATTCAATTGTTCTTTCACCGATTAGCCTTGGTATTAATAATCTTGGCAAGAATATCCCGGTGGAGGGCGAAAAAAAATTGATAATGAATCCAGGCGAATTTTCTGACGCATTGCTCAGGCTTCGAATTGAACAGGATTTATTCTCTGAAATTCCAGGGACATTAAAACAATTGAGTCCAAGCCTGTTTCGGGCAACATTGGATATTCCGGCAAATGTACCAATTGGTGAACATACCGTAACAGCTTACCTGTTTCGCAAAGGCGAAATCTTGGGAACAAATAGATCCAGCTTTACAATTGAAAAAATTGGTTTCGAGAGATGGATTTATGATTTAGCCCATGAACATGGTATTTTATACGGCATCATGGTGGTGCTAATAGCCATATTTACCGCATGGGCTGCGAACGCTATTTTCCGCAAGAGTTAATAAAGAGGAGTTGCAATTTGCTTGAAAACAAAACAGCAAATTTAGCTTGGGGTCTCTCATTAGTCGGCTTTATTCCTTTCGCTATTTTAGCTGTGGGGCTTTATGCACTGGGAACTGGCAATGAGCTTTTCACCAGTCTTTTTGATATGTTCAAAGTCTGGTCTGCAATTATTTTATCTTTTCTTGGCGGCATTCGTTGGGGTTTTGCGATTGCCAATGAACCACTCGAGAATAAAAACCTGCTTTTCTCAGTGGTGCATCCATACTGGCATGGTTCGCGTTATTGCTTCCAGATGCCTATACCATTCTGACCTTGCTGGTTCTATTTTGTTTGCATGGCGTTTGGGATAGTTTCTATATCAACAAGGCTAAGGTTGCGCCCTGGTTTGGCAAAATTAGGATTACCCTGACATTCCTGGTTGCTGCAGCCCATATAGCTGTATTATTCGCTGTCGCATAAACCGGTATTATTTTACCAGCTTTTTACCCTCAATTTCAAAAACGCAATCACCACTCAACATCCAGCTGTTAAAATTCCGGCCGTTGAACAAATTTGCGTAAGCTTCATCAAGAACGTTTAACCCACCCGTAAAAGAACCAAATGCTGGCATGATCATGCGTTTGCCATCACCAATAAAACAGCGCCGCCGAACGGCCTTCCCGCGCTGTCTGATTTTTGCGGAAGGGTGAAGGTGACCGGCAATTTCACCTTGGCTGAATTGGGGTTTGGGTTCGTGGCAAAAATTAACAGCACCGATGTGAATTTCCTCACAAAATGTACCGCCCAGATCCTTTGGAGGAGAGGGGTCGTGATTGCCACTTACCCATATCCAGTCACGGCCAAGCATCAGTTGCGACAAGTGCTGTTTATAGCTTTTTGGCAATCTGGAGGCTGCGTCATCATCGTGGAAACTATCGCCAAGTGACAAAACAGTTTTGGGCTGCCAATGGTCAATTCGCAGAGCCAAAGTTTCTAGCGTTGCTTGCGTATCATAAGGCGGGATAAACAACCCTTTTTTGGCAGCAAAAGATGATCCTTTTTCAAGGTGAAGGTCGGAGACAACAAGAAGGCTTTCTTCTCGCCAGAAAAGGCAGCCGGTTGAATCCAGCGAAAATTGATTGCCCAGAAACTCAATGTCCATACCTGTAGATGTGTTTTTTGTCGCCAATCCATTCATCAATCGATATCCGCCAATCCGGTTGCAGCTTCTCGAAGAAGGCTTTCCTGAGCTTCACCAGCAATCCCCTCCTTGCCGATTTCCATCATGATTGGAACGGCAAGGGGAGAGATCTTGTCTAGGGACTTATGCACGATTCGTGTCTTGATGCGCGACAACATTTCACCCAGGCGGCGAATATCCAACAACCCGTAAGCAGCCTCCTGGCGAGTTGCCTGCAACAAAACGTGATCTGGTTCGTGCGTTCGCAAGACATCATAAATCAAATCTGAAGACACTGTCATTTGTCGTCCGGTCTTTTCCTTGCCAGGAAAACGCCTTTCAATCAGTCCGGCAATCGTGGCGCAATCTCTAAACGTTCTTTTGAGCAAAAATGATTCATTCAGCCATGTTTCCAAATCATCACCCAGCATGTCTTCATCAAAGAGCCCCTCTAAAGATAGGTTGCCGCCTTTGAAGAGTTTCGAGAAGTCCTTCAACCCCCAAATTGCAATCGCATAATCACTGGCAACAAAACCAAGGGGTTTGGCACGCATCCGTTCCAGTCTGCGTGTTAGCAACATACCCAGGGTTTGGTGAGCCAGACGGCCTTCAAATGGATAGGCAACCATGTAATACCTGTCGCCTCTTGGAAATGTTTCTATTAGAAGTTGGTTTTCCTTGGGCAGAATGGAATTTTGACTTTGAATGGAAAGCCATTCGCTGACCTGAGAGGGAAGTTTTTTCCATTGCTTGGGATTTGCTAACATCTGGCGCACCAGATCAGCCAGGTAGGTCGATAGTGGAAAGCTGCCACCCGCATAGGTAGGCACCTTTGGATCGCTTCCAATGGCTTTGGAAACATAACATGCAGCTTCGCGAATGCCTTCGAGCCTTAATGTCTGTCCTGAAAACATAAACGTATCGCTAGGAGATAGGCTTTCAATAAAACCTTCTTCGATCTTGCCAAGCATGGGTCCGCCCTGAAAGTTGGCATTTCGCCCTTTCTTTCTTGTAAGACGCACATCCAGCATGGGCGATTGAATAATCGTCCCGCAATTCATTCTATAACGTTGGGCAAGACGAGGATGAGTAAGGCGCAAGGAATTATCTTCCACCTTGCGAATTTTGGCGTATTGCTCGTAAGTTTTGAGCGCATAGCCACCGGTTGCGACAAACTGTAGAACCTGGTTAAAGCTTTCACGCTCTAACTCGGCATATGGTGCTGCAGAAGTAATCTCTTCAAAAAGTTCATCTTCAAAAAACGGACCCGCACATGCAGTGCCCAAAACATGTTGAGCAAGTACATCAAATGCTCCTTCCCGCAATGCTGGTGTATCTTGAGCACCCAGATAGTTTGCATCAAGCGCTGCCTGACATTCCATGACTTCAAAGCGGTTGGAGGGAACAAGAATTGCCCGCGAAGGTTCATCAATGCGGTGGTTTGCCCGTCCAATACGCTGGGCAAGGCGGCTTGCTCCTTTCGGCGCTCCCACATGCACAACAAGATCAACATCGCCCCAGTCGATACCCAGATCAAGCGTGGAGGTTGCTATCACAGCCCGCAACTCGTTTTGCTGCATCGCGTCTTCGACACGGCGCCGTTGGCTGACATCCAATGAACCATGATGAAGTGCAATTGGCAGCGTATCCTCATTCAGTTTCCAAAGTTCGCGAAACAGTAATTCAGCCTGAGAACGAGTATTCACAAACAGCAATGTGGTTTGATGTTTTTGAATGGCTTCATAAACATCGTTCATTGCATACCGTGCTGAATGACCAGCCCAGGGCACCCGCTCTTCAGATTTTAGAATTGTAATTTCAGGCTTTGCTCCGCCCTCAAGCTTGATAAACTCTGATAGGGCAATTTCCCCATGTGGTGGTTGTTTTACCAACCACCTTCGCAAATCATCGGGTTCAGAAACTGTTGCTGATAATCCAATTGTTTTCAAATTTGGGCGTAAGGTTCTAAGGCGAGAAAGGCCGAGCGAAAGCAGTTGCCCGCGTTTTGATGTAACCAGAGAATGCAGTTCGTCAAATATTACGGTTTCAAGTCCGTCAAAGAAATGGCCGGCATCCTTGTTTGAAATCAGCAGAGCCAGTTGCTCTGGTGTGGTTAGCATAATCTGGGGAGGTGAAAGCTTCTGGCGTTGCCGACGAGATGCAGATGTATCGCCTGTGCGCGTTTCAAGTTCAATGTTAAGCCCCATCTCTTCAATCGGTTTTTCGAGATTTCGTTTGATATCAACCGCAAGCGCTTTTAGCGGCGATATATAAAGCGTATGCACGCCGCGTTTTTTCTGTCCGGGTTTGTGTTTTTTGAGTTGCGAAAGTTCAACAAGCGTAGGTAAAAACCCGGCAAGTGTTTTTCCAGCACCTGTTGGCGCAATCAAAAGAGTTGAATGACTGGCCTGCATTTTTGACAGCAGTTCCAGCTGATGAGCGCGCGGTTGCCAACCATGACCTGAAAACCATTCTTGAAACGGTTCAGGCAGGAAAAAAGGTAGAGTTTCTCCACTGGAATTGAGTGTCGTATTTTTGGTCACACCATGTAATGTAGTGAGGAGAGATGCGAAGGTCGAATGAAAAAAGAAATTTTTAACATCCTGTTTTTATCCATCATTGCCTTGGCTGTTGCCTGGCTTTATTGGCCGGCTCAACCGGACCCTGACAAGCCGATTTCAGGCAATGGCCAAAACTACATCCTCGCACTAAGCTGGCAACCAGCATTTTGTGAAAGCAAACCCAATAAACCCGAGTGTCGCTCGCAACGTGAGGGCCGTTTTGACACCCAGAATTTTTCACTACACGGGCTATGGCCTCAGCCACGCGGCAATTTTTATTGTGATGTCCTGGACAGCATAATTGACCGGGATAAAAAGGCCGATGGAACCAGCTTCCAAGGTTGAAGCTTTCAAAAAATCTCCGCAAGGACTTATCCAAAATGATGCCTAGCTATCGCTCAAATTTACATCGCCATGAGTGGTTTAAACATGGCACTTGTATGGAAACAAATATCAATCCTCAGCAATATTTCGAACTTTCAATTGCTATTCTTGATGCTGTAAACAAATCCCCGATCAGGGTGCTTTTTTCAGATAATATCGGCAAGGAAGTCACCTCAAAGCAGATTGCAAAAGCGATGGAAAAATCCTTCGGCAAAGGTGCTGGCAGCCGAATTGGCGTATCTTGCAAGCGTGATGGAAGGCGAACGTTGATCAATGAAATTAAAATCAGCATTAAGCTGAAATTACTTCCAATTGATAAACTTGTTTTTAATGAGTTAATACAATCGTCTCCAACACTTACTGTTGGTTGTAAGCGCGGGGTCATCGATCCTGTTGGCCTACAATAGTTTCTCTTGAAATACCTATTCAGCGCCTATACCTATGAGCTAGAAACACTGCAAGGGAAGAACCATGTCTGACAAGTTGACCACATTTCTAGGCGATAGCTTAGGTCGCACCATTATCAAACTGCTTGTCATATCATTTGTGGTTGGAATTGTAATGAGCGCATTAAATTTTACACCTTATGATGTCTGGTATGGTATCCGTGATTTCTTCATCAGCCTT
The DNA here is from genome assembly GCA_011087745.1 of Hyphomicrobiales bacterium. Taxonomy (GTDB): domain Bacteria; phylum Pseudomonadota; class Alphaproteobacteria; order Rhizobiales; family Rhizobiaceae; genus JAALLB01. The sequence continues at coordinate 11,737 of JAALLB010000013.1, forward strand.
TATAACCTTGGCTTTGAGGCTCTTGGACGGGTGGGTAAGTACTTCCTTTGGGGTGCGGCGATTGTCGTACCAATCTTCCTGCTTCTGCGCTTTTTAAACTTCAAAAAATGAGCACTGCTTCGGCCTCATCAAAGGCCAAGAAATTTGAAGTAACCCACAAGACCGTTCTGCAACTGGCGGTACCAATGACCTTGGCGTACATCACGACACCCTTGCTGGGATTGGTTGATACAGCCGTTGTTGGTCGCTTGGGAGTAGAAGCACTCATCGGCGGACTGGCGGTGGGCGCTATTATCATTGATCTAGTTTTTACAACATTCAATTTTTTGCGTTCAGGAACGACAGGGCTGACATCCCAAGCCTTTGGCGCGGAAGATGAAAAAGAAAAACAGGCAATTTTATTCAGGGCGCTTGCAATTGCGTTTTCAAGCGGCATTGTGATGATCTTGTTAAGCCCATTGTTAATCGGCTTGGATTATGGTTTATGGCTCCCAGCGAAGCAGTTGCTGATGCTACCAAGACCTATTTTCTGATCCGGATGCTTTCCGCCCCCTTTTCGTTGAGCAATTATGCAATCCTGGGTTGGTTGCTGGGTTTGGGTAAATCTTACACAACACTCGCAGTGCAGATTGTTCTTAACGGTACCAATATTATTTTCAGCCTCTATTTGGGTCTCATCCTGGAGTGGGGCATTGAAGGCGTTGCAATTGCCACAATCATTGGTGAAATACTTGCTTTTGTCATAGGAATTTATATTTGTTGGCGTACGTTGGACCATTCTGTTCGGCCTTCGCGGAAACGAATTTTGGACAAGAATGCCTTGTCCCGGCTGGTCAATCTAAATGCAGATATTATGCTGCGTTCTTTCGCTCTGCTTTTTGCTTTTGCCTATTTCACGGCACAAGGTGCGGGCTTTGGTGATTTAACGCTGGCTGCAAATGCCATTCTCATGCATTTCTTTTTAATATCAGGCTATTTTTTGGATGGTCTTGCAATCGCTGCTGAGCAAATTGTCGGGCGTTCAATTGGTGCAAATTACAAGCCAGGTTTTTGGCGAGGGTTTAAATTGACTTTGTTTTGGAGCACGGTAATGGCCGTTGTGTGCTCTTTGATATTCTGGTTTGTTGGTCCTGCTTTGATCAACCTGATGACAACCATCAACGAAGTTCGAAGCGAAGCACTGATCTATCTTGCATGGGCAGCCTTCATTCCATTATCGGGTATGCTAGCTTTTCAGATGGATGGGGTTTTCATTGGTGCTACATGGTCGCGCGATATGAGCATCATGATGATTGTATCGCTCGCTGGTTATTTAGTAGTCTGGTGGTTGGTAAAAGAGCCTCTAGGCAATCACCGTCTATGGTTGGCGCTACATTGTTTTGTTATATTCAGAGGGCTGACCTTGTCAGCACGATTAAATTCTAAAGTTCGGCAGACATTTTTGGCTTAAAGAATTTCCAAAACCTGTTCTGGTGGACGTCCAATGGAAGCCTTGCCGTTTGCAAATACAACTGGACGTTCAATCAAAATAGGGTTTTCATGCATCGCTTGAACAAGAATTTTATCTGGCGTGTCTTTCGAAAGACCAAGCTCCTTATAAGTTATATCCCCAGTTCGCATTAAATCGTGCGCGCTTAGTCTAAGTTTAACAAGCGCTTGTAAAATTTCGGTGCGATTTGGCGCCGAATTCACATACTCCACAACTTTAGGATCATGCCCGTTCTCGATGAGGAGCTCCAGTGTTTGTCTAGATTTTGAACATCGTGGGTTGTGCCAGATTGTAACGTCACTCATGATTTACCCTCCAAGCCAATCGTCAGTCTTGCTGCCAACAAGTTCACTAATGTGATTGATTTCATTCTTATACATGTATGCGCTTAAGTCTTGCATGATTTTTGTTGGAAGACATGGGCCTCCATATATCAGACCAGTATAAAGCTGTACCAGCGACGCACCGGCTTGCATTTTAGCAATGACATCATCAGCGCTTGAGATGCCACCAACGCCAATCAATGGCATATCGGGGTCAAGGCGCATGCGCATGTTGGCAAGAACTTTTGTTGATTTTGCAAACAGTGGTTTCCCGGACAGTCCGCCTGCCTGCGTGGCCTGCTTTTTATCTTTCAGACCGGCACGATCAAGCGTGGTATTGGAAACGATCAACGCATCGAGATGAGATTTCTTTACCACTTCTGCAATATCATCCATCTCGTACTCGGTAAGATCAGGTGCTATTTTTAAGAAAACTGGTACAGACTTTTTCGACTTTTGCTCGCATTTATTCACCTTGGCAAAAATACGGTCAAGAAGCGTTTGTAGCGCATCAGCGGCCTGCAAGTTTCTTAAACCGGGCGTGTTGGGAGATGAAATATTTGCTGTAAAATACGAAGCTACTTCAAAGAATGTTTCGATGCCTTTTTCATAGTCGGCAACAAAGTCTTCAGATGTTTTATTTGCACCGATATTTACACCAACGACGCCACCTTTATCGTGACGTGCTTCTAGTCTCGCGAGCGCTGCGGCATGACCTTCGTTGTTAAAACCCAAACGATTGATTACCGCATCATCTTCCACCAGACGGAAGATACGGGGTTTGGGGTTTCCTGATTGTCCAAGTGGCGTAATCGTCCCAACTTCGGTAAACCCAAAGCCCAGTTTTAATATGGCATCGGGCACTTCTGCGTTTTTGTCATACCCTGCGGCAAGTCCAACCGGGTTGGGAAATGTAAGGCCACCAAGCTTCGTCTCAAGGCGGGCATCAATCGAAAAAGTTGCGCCAGGAACCATACCGCTTTTCAATGCCTTGATCGAAAGCGTGTGGGCTTTTTCCGGCGAAAATGAAAAGAGAGCAGGTCGCGCCATCTGGGATGCAAGTTCAAAGAGGCTCATGATAAATCATCCGGAAAAACATGGCCGCCCGTCCCATCTTGTTCAAGATTGACAACCGATATTGCATCATCTGTTTTAAGGTCAGCATAAAGATGAGGAAATAAAGCCCCCCCCCCCGCGCGCGATACTTCCCATTTTAGAAGTTCGCCCAGCGGTTGAGTTGCGACTTTTACAAGTTTCAGGTTTTTTTGGCCATGAAAATGTTTGGTTGCAGTTTCCTTGGCTTGCTCAGCAGTTGAAAAATGAATGTATCCGTCCTGCAAATCGATAGGTGCACCCTTAAACACCCCAAGACTGGTTGCTTCCTCCCACTGATCTTGGGTGGCGATTTTATAGATATAAGTTGGGGTGTTTTCCAATGGGATTATCCAATCAGGCGGTTCAGGAACTCACTCATCTTTTTACGGCTTTCTTTGCTTTGTGCAAGGTCTGGAAAGTATTGAAATACATGGCAGCCACCAGGGTAGATATCTAATTCGGTATCAGCTTGAGATTGCACCCATTTATTCGCCATGAAAATTGAATCATCAAGCAGTGCATCACGGGTTCCAACACTAAAATGCGCAGGTGGCATGCCGCTTAGATCTGCATATAGCGGCGAAACGTCAGGATCCTTGAAGTCCTCATTGTTTTGCAAGAATGCCTCATTGAATTTGTCCATGTCACGTGTGGTCAGAACAGGTTTGGTATGAAAATTACGTGTGCTCGGCGTGCCTCCCATGTCAAAAGCTCCTGCCATAAAAATCGCCGCTGAAAAAGGCGTGAGCTGATGTTTGTTCCTTAACCTCAAAAGCGCATTGGCTGTCAGATGACCGCCAGCACTGTCACCGCCGATTGCCAGAAAGTCCGTGTTAAATTTTGTATGTCCTTCGTTGGCAAGCCAAACCGCTGCGGCTTCACAACCATCACAGGCTGCTGGATAAGGCGCCTCTGGTACCAGCCTGTAATCAACTGAAACACATGTCAGACCAGTATCATTTACCATCTGTTTCAGGCGTTCATCTTGTAAATCTGATGCACCCAGCATCCATCCTCCGCCATGAATATGCATAAAGACACCGCGCGGACTTTTATGGTCTGGCTGAATGGCACGCAAGTTCAGATTGCCGGCCGGTCCCCTAATTGTGAAATTCTCAGCGTTGGGGTCTGGCTCTTCCCAAGGAAATGAACTCTTTCCTTCGCGCCGTGCTTGCCGGATAGCCTGAGGAGAAAATCGCCACATATCAGGACCTGCCTCAGCAAATTCTATGAGCTTCTTATTCAGAGCTTTGGTATCTTCAGAAATACTGCGCTCTTCAAAAAGTTAGATATACTCCGAGTCCTTGAAAATCTGATTATTTGGGGTTGACGTTTCAGGCT
>JAALLB010000293.1 GCA_011087745.1 Hyphomicrobiales bacterium
ATTCATAGCCCACCCTTATCAGAGATAAATCCTGATTTCAACTTGGCATTACCTTCCAGAGTGTTCTTCTTCAAAGGTGAATGTTTCTCCAAGAAATGTGCCGGGTTTGTCGATTAGTGCCTTCACGGGTGTTTGCTGTCTATAATTGCAATTCGGGGTGTTTCATCAGCCATAGCGGATGCATGGCTAAGTAAAAGTGCAGCAAGTGCTATTACCAATTTTTTTATTTGCATGTTCGCCTCCGGATGGTCGTGAATATTATTTTTCTGCTGACCTAACGCCACTTTATTGAACAGCCCATGCTTGGGGTTTGGGTTTTTGGGCCTTGACCTGTTTCGGCGATCAACCGCATTGCATCCACGAGTTCGCGTGATCTGCCGGCTGCATCACCCATTTTGGCGTCATCAAGACGGCCACGAAACTGCAGTTCGCCATCTTTGTTGAGGCCAAAGAAATCAGGAGTACACACGGCACCATAGGTCTTGCCAACCTCCTGGGTCTCATCAACCAAATAGGGAAATTTGAAGCCATGGTGGGTTGCGAATTTTTTCATGTTTTCCGGATTATCTGCAGGCACAAAAGTATGGTCATTGGACATCACCGCCAAGACGTTGATGCCTTCATCCATTATCTCGCTGGTATCCTGTGCAAGACGCTCGGCGATTGCCAAAACATAGGGGCAATGATTGCAGATAAATGCGATGAGCAAGCCCTTTTCACCAAGGTGATCTGACATTGTAAAGCTAATGCCGTTAGGGTCTTTTAGGGTAAAGTCTGGTGCTTTCCAGCCAAAATCGCAGATCGGAGTGTCTAGAAGCATATGAGAAACCTGATGTTAGAGCCATTCAAAGAATATGATCAAGTTACCATAGGGATCCAGAATGCCAAACTCGGTTGCATCCCAGGGCTTCTTTTCTGGCGCTTGTGCATTCGGATGGAGGCACCTGAGTTTTTTATAGTGCTCATAAAGCGCGAAAACGTCGTTTACTTCAATACGGCAAGAATGGGTTCCGGCAATAAAAGTTTCAGCACCCGATACAATTTGTTTTTCATTTAGATCGCGGGATTTCCAGCTTTCATCGTTTGATAGCCACAAGTGCAGTTCAACCTTGCCAAGTTGCAAAACCGCCGTGCCGCCTTCATCCAGAAAGACGCATGAAAAACCAAGAGTGTCCCGATAAAAGGCAACGCCGTCCAATAAGTCGGTTACCGGAAGTGCCGGCATGATGTGGGTTGGTGTGCCCGGTTGCGTTTCCAGCAAATCCGGGCGTCTTGATTTTGTCAGTTCAAGGGATTGTAGTTTTCGCCATTCGTCTACCTTGCCGTGGTTTCCCGAGGTGAGAATTTCCGGGATGGTTTTTCCTTCAAACTCTGCGGGCCGGGTATAGGGGGGATGTTCGAGAAGTCCGTTTTCGAAGCTTTCTGTTTCACCGCTTTCATCATTGCCCATTACTCCCGGGAGCAGTCGCACGATTGCATCCAGTAGAATTATTGCTGCCGGTTCACCGCCAGAAAGGATATAATCGCCGATTGAAACCTCTTCCAGATCGCGTTCTTCAATGACGCGTTCATCGACGCCTTCAAACCGGCCGCAGACGATGACAACGCCGCCGCCCTGGCTGAGTTCACGTACTCGTTCTTGAGTGAGTGGCTTGCCGCGCGGAGACATCAGCAGGCGAGGGCGAATGTCCTCTTTATCAACTGTTGCATCGATTGCTTCTGCCAACACATCTGCACGAAGCACCATGCCTGCGCCGCCGCCGGCTGGTGTATCATCCACATTGGCATGTTTGCCCTTGCCAAAGTCGCGCAGGTTCGTGGTTTCAAGCTGCCAGGTGTCTTTTTCAAGTGCGTTTCCTGCCAGAGACAAGCCAAGCGAGCCTGGAAACATTTCCGGATAGAGCGTTATGATGGAAGCTTTAAAGGTCATGATTGATTTTCCAAAGGCTCATCAGATGCTTCATCGCGTTCACTTACTTCTACAGGGGGAATGATCGTCAGTGCCTGCTTTTCAAAATTGAGTGTTGGCACGACTTCTTTTGTAAACGGCAGATAATAGGTTGAGCTGTTGGCTATGGGTTTGATCTCAAGCATATCGCCCGCCCCAAAATTTGGAACGGCTATAACCGTGCCGATTTGAGCGCCTTGCTCATCCAGCACCTTCATTCCAATCAGGTCCTCGATGTAAAATTCGTCATCTTCTTCAAGTTCCGGAAGTTTTTCCCGATCAATATAAAGTTCGACGCGGTTTAGAGCCTCTGCTTCTTCCCGGATGTTTACGCCCTCGAATTTAACAACCATCATGTTTTTCTGAGGGCGCATGCGTTTGATTTTGAATTTTATGCCGTCTTTGGTTTCCAGCTTGCCATATTGATTGAGCATATCCGGCTCACCAAAAGGTTTAACGCGCACTTCTCCCTTGATGCCATGAGGAGCGCCGATTTGTGCAAGGAGGATTTTAGTGTCTGTCATAAGGTTCTTTCAAACAAAAACGGGCGGCAAAGAATTGCCACCCGCTTATTAGCATAATTTGTAACTACCCAGCTACTGGCTTTGTCATTTAGGGGCGCGACAATTTGAATCG
>JAALLB010000014.1 GCA_011087745.1 Hyphomicrobiales bacterium
GATTCAAATTGTCGCGCCCCTAAATGACAAAGCCAGTAGCTGGGTAGTTACGTCTCTTCTTCCCTTTGTAATACCCGTTGAATTGGCAATTGTGTTATCGGCGCTTGTTCAACCCGCAACCAATATCGGGCAGTTGATTTCCACGGGAGGGGCAAAGGAAGCGTTCCGGTCAACTTGGGCCATTTTGCTGGCATTGATACCAAGCGTTGCGCTGGGGGCCTGGTTTTTAAATGAACTGGAAGGCAATTCTCATCTTCTGATCTTGGGTCTGACGTTAATCTGCTTTTCGATTTACAGCATTTCTGGATTTGCCATTTCTATTTCCAAAGGCCGGCAAAACCTTGCAGGCAGCATAACCGGATTTGTTGCAGGCTTGATTGGAGTGCTTACTTCCATCAATGGCATGTTTTTTATCATGTATCTGGTTGGTATTGGAGCGGATAGAATAGAAAAGCATTTCGCGCGGCAATCGCTTTGCTTTTTATCGTATCAGGATTGTTAATTAACTCTGGGTTTTGGTTTGCTGGTCTTTTGAATCAGAATAATATCATTATAGGCATGCTGGTGTTAATTCCATGTTTCATCGGAATGTGGAGTGGTAATTTGATTGGTAACCGAATTCCAAATGATGTTTTCAGAAAGATGATTTTGTATGCGTTGTTGATAATTGGTTGCGTATTTATCTATCGAGGTCTCTAGCCTTCGATATCAGAAATTCTTTTGAACTTTCGATCCATGTAGATAAGTGGTGTAAAATTACCGGCGTGGGTTTCAACAACACGGCCAATGCAAATCACATGGCTGCCAGAAAAAACGGTGTCCTTGAGCTTGCAAATAAAAGCAGTAGCACCCGAAATTACTGGGGAGGGGCCATTGGAACTGGTAAGGTCGATGCCCTCAAAACGATCTGATAATTCGGTGTCATGAAAACCTGCAAATCGTTCTGCAATGTGTTTTGCACCTTCTGGCAGGACATTAACGCAGAAGTCAGTGTTTTCTTTAATAGTGTCCAATGTTTTGCCGTCGGCATTTAGGCACACCAGTACGGTTGGCGGATCAGCTGAGACAGAAGAAAATGCACTCACTGTTGCGCCAGATATGCCCGACGAGCCATCTGTCGTTACTACTGTGACGCTATTTGCAACAAATCGCATGCCTGAAAGAAAGTCTTCGCGGAGCGCATCGCTATTATCTGTTGGTGGTTGCATGCAAAAATTGCCCTAGAAACTTAGCTTGTTTGAGATTCTGAAATCATTACATAGCTAAAAGAAATGAAAATTCGACTAAAAAATTGATTTCGATGAACTTATTTGTTTTAGATGTTGCCAATGGTTCCTTCTAGAGTGAGAAAAGCATTAAGATGCAGGGGCTATTTTAACTTGTTATTTTGATTCATCAAAAAGGTTTAAGGTATGGAATTAGAAGACGAAATTACTATTTCGGCACCGCGAGACAAAGTTTATGCCGGTCTTAATGATCGGGAAATTCTAAAGCAGTGTATTCCTGGGTGCGATGAATTGATTAAACACTCTGATACTGAACTTGAAGCCAAGGTTGTCTTGAAAATTGGCCCTGTTAAAGCAAAGTTTAGTGGGGATGTTACTCTTGATCCTGTTAATCCGCCCGAAAATTTTTCCCTGACTGGTGAAGGCAGTGGTGGAATTGCCGGGTTCGCAAAAGGTGGTGCGGATGTTGAGCTAGTTGAAAATGGGGATGAGACTATTATACGGTACGCCGCCAAGGCAGATGTGGGCGGCAAAATTGCTCAACTTGGAAGTCGATTGGTCGTCAGTACTTCCAAGAAACTTGCGGGCCAGTTCTTCGAAAAATTTGCTGAGGTTTTAAACGAACAGGAGCAATAAATTGGGTTTATCTTTTGCTTTCTGTATTGGTGTTTTATGTTGTGAGAGTTGCCGTAACGGCAGCTGCTAAACTACAAGTGATTCCGTTAAAAGTATTTAAAATCAATCACAACCGCTTAAAATAATTTCGAATTTTGCATTTTGCATTCATTTTTTGCCTAAAACACAAAGTTTGTTTGACAAGACAATTTTCTTGGTATTAGATTTCAACTAGGAGGATTGGTTTTTGTCTGTAGAAGCCAAGAAAACAGCTGCTAGTAATGAAGATATTATGCGAGCGAATCTTTATGGTTTGCTCGGAAATGTACTTTTTTGTCCTCCTTCCAAAGAAATTTTGAGAGATTTGCAAGAACTTTCAGGTGATGAAACCGAAATGGGTATTGCTTTCAATACCCTTTCAAAACTTGCTGGTTCAATTGACCAAAGTGCTGCAGTTGAAGAGTTTAATATTCTGTTCGTTGGCATGGGGCGCGGTGAACTTTTGCCCTATTGTTCTTACTATCTGACGGGTTTTTTGAACGAGAAGCCATTGGCAAAATTACGAAATTCTATGGGTGAACTTGGAATTGTCAGAAATGATGAAGTCAAGGAACCAGAAGATCACATTGGATCATTGTTTGAAATGATGGCTGGTTTGATAACTGGTCGGTATGGTGAGCCCGCTGACATAGCTGTGCAATAAAGAGTTTTATTCAACGCACATTGAACCTTGGGCAGGGCACTTTTTTAAAGACCTTGAGACTGAAAAATCGAGCAGGCTTTATCAACCGGTTGGAACAATTGGCCGGTTATTCGTAGAAATTGAAACTAACGCTTACTCCATGGAGTGAGCGTTTTTTTATAGGTGTGCCTTAATTGCCTGCGCACCGAATGTCCCAACCAACCATGTGGTTGAGATATCATGGAGATGGCAATGAATTGGAGGACTACATGGGTACAAACCGTGAAAAGAAGGGCGCCACAGACCGGCGCGATTTCCTCAAATTGGCAAGCTTGGGAACTGTTATGACTGGCGCAACAATTGTTGCGGGTGGCAGTGCACAAGCTTCTGAAGTTGAGGCACCAACAGGTTCTGGCTATCGGGAAACCGAACATGTCAAAGCCTATTACGGATTTAGCAAAGTTCTAATCGTTGCGACTGCAAGGCAGACGCAAGCGCGTGCCTATTGAGAGCCGCCAGAATGTTTGGTGTTAGGCGGAAAATTTAAGAATCTTTCATTGTGAAAGATATATTGGAGGAAATGAAATGCTCAGGAAGAAGGTAGGTGGGGTTGCGAACGGCCCCCGTCTGTCATCAACCCTCGCTTCAATTTCGGGTGCCACAGTAAATCGCCGTGATTTCTTAAAGAAATCAGGACTTGCTGTCGGTGGTATAACAGCTGCAAGCGCACTCACTACAGGCACGGCTACAAAAGCCAATGCCGCTGGAGAAGGTGACGGAAAAGTAGAAGTCATTAAATCAGTATGTACCCACTGTTCAGTTGGTTGTACTGTTTTGGCAGAAGTCTCAGATGGTGTTTGGGTTGGTCAGGAACCAGCGTTTGATTCACCATTTAACCTTGGTGCACATTGTGCAAAAGGGGCCGCTGTACGTGAGCACGCACATGGCGAACGTCGCTTGAAATATCCGATGAAATTGGCCGATATCAAGTGAGTAAAGCTTTCCTGGGATGATGCTGTCAACGAGATTGGTGACAAGATGTTGTCGATCCGTGATGAGTCAGGTCCTGATTCAGTTTATTGGCTTGGATCAGCTAAACACAACAATGAACAGGCTTATCTGTTCCGCAAGTTTGCTGCCTATTGGGGTACGAATAACGTGGATCACCAAGCCCGTATTTGTCACTCAACCACAGTTGCCGGTGTTGCTAACACCTGGGGCTATGGTGCGATGACGAACTCGTACAATGATATTCACAATTCAAGGGCAATCTTCCTTATAGGGAGTAACCCTGCAGAGGCGCATCCTGTTTCCTTGCTTCATATCCTGAAAGCAAAAGAGCAGAACAATGCACCGATGATTGTTTGTGATCCTCGCTTTACGCGTACCGCAGCTCATGCTGATGAGTATGTAAGAATGCGCCCCGGTACAGACGTAGCGTTGGTATGGGGAATTCTTTGGCACATCTTCGAGAACGGTTGGGAAGACAAAGAATTCATCCGCCAACGTGTTTGGGGAATGGATCAAATCCAGGCCGAAGTTAAAAAGTGGAATCCAGAAGAAGTCGAGCGTGTTGCTGGCGTCCCAGGATCACAGCTTCGACGGGTGGCACGCACATTAGCACAGAACCGTCCAGGTACTGTTGTTTGGTGTATGGGTGGTACTCAGCACACAAATGGTAACAACAATACTCGCGCATACTGCATATTGCAGTTAGCTCTGGGTAATATGGGTAGAGCGGGTGGTTGTACAAACATCTTCCGTGGGCACGACAATGTGCAGGGTGCTACAGACTTTGGTGTTCTGTCGCATACGCTACCTGGTTATTACGGCTTGAAGACCGGCTCCTGGAAACATTGGGCCCGTGTTTGGGAAACAGATTATGATTATCTCTTGGGGCAATTTGCTTCAAAAGAGCTGATGGAAGGCAAGGGTATTCCTGTTTCTCGCTGGATTGATGGTGTTCTTGAAGATGTTGAGAATATGGATCAACCTGCCAAGGTCCGTGGAATGGTTTTCTGGGGACATGCTCCGAATTCTCAAACCCGGATGAAAGAAATGAAAGTTGCAATGGAGCAACTCGACCTAATGGTTGTAATTGATCCATATCCAACTGTTTCTGCGATCCTTTCTGATCGAACAGATAATGTTTATCTGCTTCCGGCATGTACACAGTTTGAGACCTATGGTTCGGTTACTGCTTCAAACCGCTCACTGCAGTGGCGTGAGAAAGTAATTGACCCTGTATGGGATTCTCTTCCTGATCATACCATCATGTACAAACTCGCCAAGAAATTGGGCTTTGACGCCGAGTTGTTTAAAAACATCAAGGTTGAGAATGATGAACCATTGATTGAAGACATTACCCGTGAATTTAACAAGGGTATGTGGACAATTGGGTATACGGGTCAAACACCGGAGCGCATGCGTGCTCATATGGCGAACCAGCACACGTTTGATAAAACTACATTGCAAGCTGTTGGTGGTCCGTTAGACGGTGAATACTATGGTATGCCTTGGCCTTGTTGGGGTACAGGGGATATGAAACATCCTGGTACGCCAATTCTTTATGATCCATCAAAATCAGTTGCTGAAGGTGGTCTAACCTTCCGTGCCCGTTTTGGCGTTGAAAAAGATGGCGATAATCTGTTGGCCGAAGGCTCATGGTCTGAAGGCTCGGAAATTGAGGATGGCTATCCCGAGTTTACCATGGCGATGTTAACATCACTTGGTTGGGATGGTGACCTTACAGCCGAAGAGAAAGCATCAATCGATGCGGTTGCTGGCGAGAAAACCAACTGGAAGACTGATCTTTCAGGTGGCATTCAGCGTGTTGCAATCAAGCATGGTTGTGCGCCATTTGGTAATGCTAAAGCCCGAGCAGTTGTTTGGACATTCCCTGATCCAGTGCCACTTCACCGTGAGCCTCTTTACACAGCACGTCGTGATCTGCTTGATAAATATGCAACTTACGAAGACAGAAAATTCTACCGTCTTCCAACTGCCTATGCATCAATCCAGAAAACAGATTATTCGAAGGATTTCCCGATGATACTCACATCTGGACGTCTGGTTGAATATGAAGGTGGTGGTGATGAGTCTCGCTCAAACCCATGGCTCGCTGAATTGCAGCAAGACATGTTTGTTGAGATCAACACCTCGGATGCCAATGATATCGGTATTCGGGATGGTGAGCAGGTTTGGGTGCATAGCCCAGCCGGATCCAAAGTGAAGGTTATGGCAATGCTCACGCAGCGTGTCGGAAAAGGCGTCGCCTTTATGCCGTTCCACTTTGGTGGTCATCTGGAAGGTGAGGACAGGCGGGATAAATATCCTTCTGGTGCAGATCCTTATGTACTGGGTGAATCTGCAAATACGGCCATGACCTATGGCTATGATTCAGTGACACAGATGCAAGAGTCCAAAGCGACCTTGTGTCGTATCGAACGAGTTTAAGGAGGGAATACACAATGGTTAGAATGAAGTTTCTTTGTGATGCTGAACGCTGCATTGAGTGTAATGCCTGCGTTACAGCTTGTAAGAATGAGCATGAGGTGCCGTGGGGCGTGAACCGCCGCCGGGTTGTTACCATTAATGATGGTAAGCCGGGTGAACGTTCTATCTCTGTTGCCTGTATGCATTGTTCAGATGCGCCTTGTAAGGCTGTTTGTCCAGTGGATTGCTTTTATGACACGGAAGAAGGGGTGGTTCTTCACTCCAAGGATCTGTGCATCGGTTGCGGGTATTGCTTTTATGCATGTCCGTTTGGTGCGCCGCAGTTTCCACAAGCTTCCAACTTTGGTTCCAGAGGCAAGATGGACAAATGTACATTCTGTGCTGGTGGACCAGAAGAAGATTTATCGAACAATGAGTTCCAGAAATATGGTCGTAACCGCATAGCAGAAGGCAAGTTACCTCTCTGTGCTGAGATGTGTTCTACAAAAGCACTTCTTGCAGGTGACGGTGATGTTGTATCCGCAGTTTATCGTGAACGTGTTGTATCTCGTGGCTTTGGCGCTGGCGCTTGGGGCTGGGGTACTGCTTACGGTTCGAAAACTGGCGGATAAGCCTCTTGGCAAATGTCACTCTAAAAGTGGCATTTGCATTTAAGTTCTATGAAAGAGGCGGCACGTATTGAGCCGTCTTTTTATTTCCGAATATATTTCTTATTATGTGAGTCAATCATTCTAATTGCTCGCCAGGGAGTTATGCCATGATGTTGGTTAGATCGTTTTTATCTGTTGCGTTTGCATTGATGTTTCTTGTTTCAGCTGGATTGTCCTTTGGAGAGCCAGCTTTTGCACAAAGCAATAACGCAAATAAACCGGTTGAAGGTTCTGTGCCGGGTGGCACAACAAGTGGATCATCGTCTGATGCCGAGCTTTGGCGCCAAATTCGCAGCGGCGATGCTGGTAATGTCGTTGGGCAGAACAAATCTGGCGGAGTGATGATCCAGAGCCAAGGTGAAGAGTGGCGACAAATACGGAATGGGCCTTTGCCAATGTATTCTGCCTGGGCAATTCTGGGAATATTGTTCTTGCTATCAGTGTTTTTTGCTTTCAGAGGTCGGATGAAAATTGCCCATGGGCGCTCTGGCAAAGTAATTACAAGGTTTACATTGTTGGAGCGGGGTTCGCATTGGTTGCTGGCTTCAAGTTTCATTATTTTGGCACTGAGTGGACTGAATTTGATCTTTGGGAAAACTCTCTTACTTCCAATTATTGGAGCAAGTGCTTTTTCTGGTCTTACGATATTTGGAAAATTCGTACATAACTATGTTGGATTTGCCTTTATGATAGCGCTTGTAATGGTAGCTGTACTCTGGATCATTCATAACATTCCAAATCGTCATGACCTGGTCTGGTTGTTGCGAGGTGGCGGTATGTTAGGTGGTGGACATCCCCCAGCCAAAAAATTTAATGCGGGTCAGAAAATCATATTCTGGATTGTTATTCTGTGTGGTGCATCAATTTCGATGTCTGGATGGGCACTTCTTAATCCGTTTACAACTACAATGATGGCGGACACGGCTGCTTTATCGAATAGTATTTTTGGCACAGAATTCGCCACTAATCTTGGTCCAATTCAAGAACAGCAATTACAAACACTTTGGCACTCGGTTATGGCGGTATTCATGATCGTTGTAATTATTGCTCATATTTACATTGGTTCTGTTGGCATGGAAGGTGCGCTTGATGCGATGACGAGCGGCGAAGTCGATCAAAATTGGGCGATGGAGCATCATTCCCTTTGGGTGGAAGAGATGGATGAAGCCAGCCAAAATAGTAATGCCAAGGCAGCGCCTGCGGAGTAATAATCGGGAATTGGTTTGATGATTACAATTCTCAAATCTTTATCTGCAATTGCTAGCTTGGCGCTGGTCTTTGTGTTCGGGTCCAATTTGGTCTCAGGTGGCCAAGCTCAGGATTTGCCAGAAAAATTAAAGGGCCATGGCGGGCCAATAAAAGCAATCAGCATTTCTCCAGATGGTGAGCATGTGCTGACAGCCTCATTTGATTATTCAATAATCTATTGGCGTATTACCGAAGACAAAGTTGAGTTAATTCATCGTCTGGAAGGACACGATGCTGCTGTAAACAATGTTATTTTTGTACCAGAACGCGGAGAAGCAATTTCTGTGAGCGATGATGGAACGCTCGGTATCTGGGATTTGAAACGAGGGCAACTAATTCGCAGGCTGGATGCACCTGTCGACAAGGTTTTGGATGTTGCACTTTCTTCAGATGGGAAGTTAGCCGGTGTTGCCCGATGGGATAAAACTGCCCGTATATATGATCTGGAAATGCAAACCGAGATAGCCGTATTGGAAGGGCATCGCGGAAATGTAAACTCAGTCGCTTTTTCTGCCGACGGTAAAATGCTGTATTCGGCGGCTTATGACGGGCAGATTATTGAATGGAATATTGCAACCAAGCAGATGGTACGTCCGATCTATCGTCATGGTTGGGGAATTAACTCAATTGTTCGGCTAGATGAAGATCGAATTTTGTTCGGTTCACTTGATGGGACAGTAGCAATTGTGAGTATCGAAAAAGCTCAGAAAATTGTTGATGTTGTCAAGCGGGAGAGGCCGGTTCAAACTGTGAAGTTATTTTCGGATGGGGCGCTTGCGGCTTACGGAGATGGATCTGGCTGGATTGGCGTGTTTGCAGCAAAATCCGGTAAGAAAATTGAGGGTGGTGAGGTAACCTATGGGCCGGTGTGGGATTTTGATTTTGTTTCGGGAACCAATCAAATATATCATGTTGGTTTGGATGACTTTGCATCCCGTTGGCAAATCAGCCCGAACAAACTTCAGCAAAACCGGGCAGAGTTTCCAAGGCGATTTCAAATTAAAGATACAAATGACTTAGGAGAGTTGGAGTTTCGTCGCAAGTGCAGCGTTTGCCATACCCTGACACCTGATGGGGGAAATAGAGCAGGGCCAACTTTGTATGATTTGTTTGGGCGTGGCGGGAACGTTGCCAGATTACAAATATTCAAAAGCGTTGTTGGACACTGATATTGTTTGGAATGCGGAGACGATAGCTCAGCTGTTTATTGATGGGCCGGACGTCATGTTGCCGGGCACCAAGATGCCAGTTCAGCGCCTGAAGAAAATTGAGCGGCGAGATGAACTAATTCGCTTCTTGAAAGAAGCCACCAAGCCTGTAGAGTGAATTTAGGAGAACTATTATGAAGTCAGTTGTTTTGGGGATTGCGGCCATGTTGATTATCAGCGCCGCTTCATGGATGATCATGGGTACACAGACTACAAGTTCTGGTGAAGCATTTGTCTCGCAGAACAATTCCGTTCGGTTGGATTAAGTTCATCTAGCTTGCGAATTCTTTTCATCCTTTTTGTCGGTTTGATTGCCGCTGGGTTTGCCAAGACTCAGTATGAGCCTTGTAACTCGAAGTTGGAGTGTGTTGCTCAATCTGTGGTAAGTTTGCTGCCGGACTGGCCTGCCGGGTTTTCACGAAATGAAGAGCCAGAGGGTTCAGGTGTTGTTCTTTCGGGCGGAAAACTCATTGCAACGGCTGATCATGTATTGGGTCCTGCAAAGACAGCGCGTATCAGAACAATCAACGGAGAGGTAATTAGCGCCAAAATTGTGATGCGCGATCCTCTGACTGATATTGCTTTTTTGTCCGTTGAAAAACAATTGCCTGCGGTTAAATTTTCGGATCAATATTCATTTGGTGATCGCAGTTGTGCGATCGGAAATAGTTTTGGTCTGGATGTATCGCTTACCTGCGGAGTTGTATCAGCCAAAAATGTTTCTGGTGTTGGGTTTAATAAAATCGAAGATTTTGTTCAGACAGATGCTTCGGTTAATCCGGGGATGTCCGGGGGAGCGTTGGTTGATGAAAATGGCAAATTAATTGGCATGCTATCGGCAATTTTTACGCGTCAGTCAGATGCCAACATTGGCGTTAATTTTGCTGTTTCTGCCAAGCTACTGAGAAAAGTATTAGATGATTTTGAAGATGACGGCACGGTGTCATATCGAAGGCTGGGCGTTTTTGTGCGACCAACTAAACCGGCCGGGGGTCTAGGTACGCTCATTGGATTGGAAGTAATTCGGGTAGAACCTAATTCCCCAGAAGCCCAAGCTGAATTAGAAGTCGGTGATGTAATTATTCATGCTAATGGACGGCGCATTAGGAGAGCTGGTGCTTATGTGGCTGCTGTTGCGCTTTTGGACAATGAACAGAACCTCAACTTATCCATTTTGCGTGATGGCGAGGTTGTGAAAATAGTTGTAGAATATCAGTGAAAATTGGAGAAAATTATGAGTGAAGAATTTAATATGTCGATGCGCAAGTTTTTGAAGCAGGTTGGCGTAACTTCGCAGCAGGAAATTGAGCGGATTGTTCGAGAAGCAGATCTTGCTGGAAAAAATAGCCTTTCAGTGAAAGTTGTGCTGACGGCTGAAGGTACAGACCTCAATCATGTGGTTGAAGGCGACATCGACATTTCCTGATTATGAAACAGCTTCCCACATTTCCGCCATTGCTAAAAGGTCATCGGATTGCAGAAGGTAAGTCTCCGGTGCGCCGGGCTAAAGCAATGGTTGAAAAAGGGGAGTTGGGTGCAGGTGATCTCCTTTGGGTGGAAGATAAAAACAATCTTCAGTATTGTGTAATCATGGAGCCTGAAGTTTCGCGAGCTAGATGCAGTGAGATGTTGTTTTTGATGATGGTTGCATTTGGTGATGCGCTCGGTGCATTGGCACCGCCGGAGATGGCTGTAACCTATAAATGGCCCAACGATATTCAGCTTAACGATGCTTCTATTGGCTCTTGCGAATTAGAACTTTCTAGCGAAGAGATAGACGGTATTGCGCAATGGATGATTATCTCAATACAAATCGCAATCAAGCCAGAAAATATACTGCATGATCCCGGCAATGAAGCGTGGCGCACTACATTGTGGGAAGAAGGGTGCGGGGAAATTACTCAAATTGAATTGCTAGAATCTTCCGCAAGACATTTTCTAAACTGGATGCACACTTGGGATGAAGAAGGGTTTAAGCCGGTTCATGATCAATGGATGGGTAGGGTATGTGAAAAGGAAAAAATATTGCCTGGATTGACTAGTGGCGAGTTCGTAGGGGTGGACGAACATGGTAATGCACTTGTTAAGTCAGTTGATGGAGTAACTGTATTGGATGTAGTTGATGCTTTGACTGTCGTTAACTCACAAAGGGTGACTGGCTGATGAAGTTTTTGAAAACCATTAGATTTGATCCTTCAGACGTGAGTGTATTTGAGTTGGCTGCAGAACCAGATCAGTGGGCAATTCCTAGTGGGTTTTGTTTTGCAGAATTCGAAGCAGGTGAATTGAACGGCAAGGCCAAACAGGCTTTTAGCAATGGTTTTCTTTCACTGGAAATTTTTGGACATTCAACATTTACAAGTGTCACTGAAATTACGGGCCAAGAGATTGAAAGTATCAAAGAAAGTTTGGCAAAACGGTTTGTCGATGTTCATGGTGCGCCAGACTTGGCCACAGCAATGGCAGTTTCGGAACAAGAGGTTTCGTTTGTTTTGGAGATGTGTGCAGAAGTTCCAATAAATACAGTTTTTGCACTAGGACGGTATTTTGATGAGGATGGGGAAATTCGCGAAGAGTTTAGAATTGTTGAAGCACCGCGAGAGGCTGTACATACAAGGGTTTGGGAGATCGTCGAGTAATGTCTATTTTGGTAGAAGACTTTTGGAAATCCGCTGGGTTTCATCTCGTTGAACGCGATGAAAATGGATGGCTGAAAGTTACAGCGGATTATCTGAAAGCTTATTTCACGCGCCCGGAAATTCATCCTGTTGAAGAGTCTTGTGATGCTGAGCATGCTTTGTTTGAAAAACTGATGGATGATCCGTTTGCCAAAATTTCGGATGCCGATGTATCGACTATTAAGGATCAGGATACAGCAGATAACTATCGTGTCATCATAGGGTTTCGTGACTTGCTTGCTGAACATGGAACAATCGAGGGTTCATATGCATCTTTATTCAAGGGTGAAGTCATTTCAATTCCTCCCATGTTCATTGATCAATTGGTGCATCTCATATTGCGAAACATTCTCGAAGATGTTGATGATCCGATGCAATTGCGAGCGGCTGAATTGTTCTTCCGAGAGCAAGTGGTAACGACTGGTGATGATCAATTGATGCTTGCTGATCAGGAAATTGTAGAGATGAAATCAGAGTCTGGATTTGGCGGGTTAGGTCAATTGCTCGCTGAAAGCGGCACGCCGGCACGTGAAGTGTCTCTTGATGTTATGACTGATGATAACAAATCGGACTATTGGAAGCGATCTGATCAATTTGATATGGCCGTGGACTTTCGTTTTACGCAGCTTGCTCAAGATGCTCTTGGCCGTGTTGTTGAGAAATGGATTTCGCATTTTCTCGGCATTAAAACTCGCATTCAGGCTATGAAGTCAATCAAGGATGAAAAATGGTCCTGGCATGTCGGGTGTGATCTGGAATCAACCCGAATTCTAAACGCGTTATATAATGGTGAAACCGTTGGCGAGAATGAGCTCTTAAAGATTTTAGCGCTTTATAGATTGGAGTTTTTAGAGGCCAATGACGTGGTAGACACCATGCAGGGAAAAAATGTATATTTGGGAATGGCAATGAATGCTGAGCGCAGGCTTGTAATGAAGCCGCAAAACTTGCTTACGAATTTGCCTTTGAGACCAAGCCTTGCGTGAATTGGAGGAATTATGTCAGCTACAACTCAATCAGGATTTTTAAATGGTAATGCAGCGCGAATTGTTGCTGCTGTTTTAGCGGTGCTAATTGCAATTGTCTGGTTTTATAATTATCAGGCTGATTTTAGTCGGGTGATGTCTGGTGATGCCGCCACTGAATTGCCGCAAGCTTCTACTCAAGCTGCTGCAGATGCAAACCCTGCACTTGCTGCGTGTTTGAAAAAGCGGGTTGGCGATGTCGATCAAATGAAGGCAGACGGTATTTTATCGGAAGCAAAATATGCGTCGTTCCGATCTCGCGCTGAAGAACTTTGTGCTCAACAAAACCCAAGTTAAAAATAATTACAGCAATCGGTAATTACTCGTCGATCAAAAAATCTTTTGCGGTAAGGTTGCCTTTTTCTGCTTCCAGATAATCTTCTGTCATTCTTGGACGGGGGCGAGTGCCTGCAGAAAACGGATCATTGGTTGAATTTGCTTGAGCTTCAACGCGGCAATTTTCGCACATCTTAATGAGGTTTGAACGTTCTTCGTCTTCAAACATTGAATGCTTGCCGGCAAGCTGGTTTGAAATTCGCTCAATTGTTGATTTGGTTGCAAAAGCGGTTCCGCACGAGATGCATTCGAATGGTTCTTCCTCGTATAATGTTTCAGGCTGCATCGCCGATGGTCTAAAATCCAACTGCGGTACGAGCGATAATGCTTTTTCAGGACATGTATTCACGCATAAGCCGCACTGGACACAGGCTGACTGTGTAAAACGGAGTTTGGGTTCTCCAGGTGTGTCGGAAATAGCAGCTGTTGGACAAGATGACGTGCAGGCCATGCACAAGGTGCAGGCATCAATGTTAATATCCAGTCGACCATAAGGTGCGTCGACAGGTAAGGTTATGACATCTGATTTTGCTTTTGATTGCTCGTGCAATTGAGAAAAGATTATGCGCGAAACATCGCGTTTTGAGCCTACTGCTTGAAAGTTTTGGCGGTTTAGCGGTTTGACATCAGATAAATTCCATAAACTTACTTCGACTTTATCCGGATCTGCTTCGCAAATTATTTGGCTGCGATTATTCTCACTTAAGTCCAATCCGGACAAAATGGAGTTTGCCAATTCAATTTCTGTTTCCAATCCTAATAATTCGTCCGGGCGTTTCGGATTGGCTAGGCAAATAATTTGTGATGCGCCGCTGGTAATCATTCCAGCAATTTTGATGTGACCAAGAGATGTTGTTGCATGCACACCAAATGGGATGACATTAGAGGGCAGGCCATCACCATACCTGGCAATAGCAGCTATCATTTCAAACCCAGACGTTTCATCGTGTATAAGAAGAATTGGGTTTTTGCCACCGGCGCCCGAATAGCTTGAGAGTAAATTTTGAGCTCGTTCTAAAATGTCGTTACGCTGCGGGTATTGATAGTTGATTGCTCCGGTGGGGCAGACGGAATTGCATGAACCGCAACCTCCGCAAATGCCGCTGTCAATTTCAATGATGTCTCCAGCATCTGCGATAGCACCGGCAGGACAAACATCAAGGCATTTGTTGCAGCCTTGTTTTTGTGATCGGGAATGGGCGCAAATTTCTGCGTTGTAATCAACGTATATTGGTTTTTCATATTCTCCCACCATGTCAGACAGTTTGATGATGGTGCGTAAAACTGCAGCCGGATCACCCGGATCAACTTTATGGTATCCATCACGGTGATGATGGCCAGCAAAGAGGGGTGTTTTACCAGAGATGTCCAGAATTAGACTGCAGTTTGAGGTCGCTCCGTTTCTTGCAACTGCAAACTCCAGCGAACTGCGTGAAGCAGGTCTTAAAGGTGCGTAGTTATCAACTGTTATTGAGAAATCACCAAATGAACCCTGTGCATTGCTAATATCGCCGCGGTAAATTGGAATTTCACCTGTTGTTGGCAAAACAAAACCTTCTTCATCGCTTATACTCCGAGTCCTTGAAAATCTGATTATTTGGGGTTGACGTTTCAGGCTT
>JAALLB010000015.1 GCA_011087745.1 Hyphomicrobiales bacterium
CGTATCATATCACACCAAAACATTCGGGTTTTGGAGTAGGATGGGTATAAATGCACATAATTTATCTTATTGTCACCATCAATTGCCTATATGTGAGAATAAGTCTGAATAAGGTATGGATTTATATAAGTTGGAAATCAAACGCCTCGACCATACCCGGATTCTTATGTACAGCCACGATACCTTCGGGCTGGGGCATTTGCGCCGTTGCCGCACAATCGCACATTCTATTGTCGAGCATTTTAAAGGTGTGAGTGTCCTGATTATTTCTGGATCTCAAATTGCTGGTGCTTTTGATTTCAAGGCACGGGTGGACTTTGTCAAAATTCCGTCTGTCATCAAACTTTACAATGGCGAATACGACTCGATTGGCGAGTATATTGATATCGACGAGATTCTTGAAATGCGCGAACTGATCATTCAGCGCACTGCAGAAGCGTTTAATCCAGATATCTTTATCGTTGATAAAGAACCAATGGGCCTCAAGGGTGAGTTAGAGCCCACTTTGGAAATGTTCAAGAGCACTAAAACAAAGACGGTAATCGGTCTTAGAGACGTTATGGATTCTCCCGAACTGCTGATGAAGGAATGGACCCAGCAAAAAATGTTGGAGAAAATTGATGATTATTACGATGCTGCATGGATTTACGGGCCAAAGCATTTTTGGAATCCACTAGAAGGCTTTGATCTTACCGATAGCCTTGCAAACAAATTGGAATATGTGGGTTTCTTGGATCGTGAGAGCCAATTGCACCCTTTAACAGAAGGCTATTCACTTCCAGACAAGTACATCTTGGTAACGGCTGGTGGTGGTGGCGACGGTATTGCTATCATGGAGCAGGTATTGGCTGCTCGCGAACATGATCATCAACTGGATTTTCCCATTGTTATGGTCTTGGGACCATTCATGAAGTCGGACAGTAGAGACCGGATAAGAATGCGAGCATCTAGGCTTGCAAATGTTACTGTGATTGATTTTGAAAGCCGAATGGAAGTGTTAATGCAGAATGCAGTCGCTCTGGTTGGAATGTGCGGCTACAATACGTTTTGTGAGGTTTTGTCGTTTGATAAGAAAGCGCTATTTGTTCCGCGCACAAAGCCAAGACAAGAGCAGTACATCCGTGCCAAACGTGCCAGTGAGATTGGCCTGAGTTCCATGCTGACGCCAGATGAAGCAGCAATACCATCTGTTATGGCGGAAGCGCTCCGTAATCTACCGAATCTCAAACTGCCATCAGAGAGCCTTGCAAAAGGAGATTTGGCTGGACTGGATAACATTTGTGTTGAAGTTCACAAGATTTCTGAAGCTCAGAAAACTACTTCAACAAAAGTAGAAAAGATTTTAGAGCCGCAAAGGGCTTAAGCATTGTCTTCGAAAAAAAGAATTGCCGTCGTTTTAAAAGGATATCCACGCCTTTCTGAAACTTTCATTGCTCAGGAAATTCTTGAACTTGAAAGGGCAGGGTTTGATATTTCAATAATTTCTCTGCGCCATCCAACGGATAAACATACGCATCCGGTTCATGCGGAAATAAAAGCACCAAAACATTATTTGCCAGAATATATTTATCAGGAATTGTTCCGTGTTTGGTGGGCAAAAATAAACTGCACTTTCAAGCCCGGATTTTGGAAAACGCTTCCCGTATTTTCTAAGGACTTTATGCGCGACCCTTCAGCAAACCGTATCAGACGATGGGGACAGGCGATGGTAATGGCGCATGAATACGCAAATGATTGCGATCACATTTATGCGCATTTTCTTCATACACCATGTTCGGTCGCAAGATACGCAGCTCTTATTTCTGGAAAATCATTTTCGATTTCTGCCCACGCCAAAGACATTTGGACTTCACCGGAATGGGAAATGCGTGAAAAACTTGAAGACTGCGATTGGCTCGTAACATGTACTGAAGGCGGTGCTGATTATCTCAAGACTTTAGCTCCGCAAGGACGGGTTCACTTGGTCTATCACGGGCTTGATTTATCGCGCTTTCCATCACCAAAAAAACCACCTTCAAAGAATGACGGCAGCTCGAAATCCAAGACCGTGAAAATAGTAACAGTGGGAAGAGCTGTAGCAAAAAAAGGTATCGATAGTTTACTCAAGGCACTGGCGAAATTACCCGATGATCTTCACTGGAGTTGGACGCATATTGGCGGCGGTCCTTTGAAGGGAGATCTGGAAGCCTTGGCCTTAAAGTTGGGTATCAATGACAAGTGCGATTTCAAGGGTGCACTTCCACAATCAAAAGTTCTGGAAACTTATAAAAAGTCTGATCTGTTTGTGTTACCCAGCCGCATAGATGAAACAGGTGACCGTGACGGACTGCCGAATGTCATAGTTGAAGCTCAAAGTCAGCAGATGGCGGTAATTTCAACCAGTATTTCAGGAATTCCTGAGTTAATTCAAAGTGGTACTAATGGTATATTGAATCAACCTGATAAGATTGACGAACTCTCCCATGCCATTGAAAAGCTCGCCACAGATCCAAAATTGAGAAATAAAATGGGTAAGCTTGGTGAAGAAAAGGTTCGGTCTCATTTTTCTCACAAACAAACCATTGGCGATATCGTTGCTCTTTTAGATAAGAGTTTGGAAGAGCCTAATTAATGCCCGTAATCTTATTTTATGTTCAGCATTTATGGGGTGTCGGGCACGTTTATCGGGCCACAAGAATTGCTTATGGACTGGTCAATTCCGGATGCCAGGTTCATCTGGTTTGGGGAGGTACAGAAATACCAGGGTTAGATTTCACAGGAATGACAGTTCACCACCTGAAACCCGTACGAACAAGCGATGCTTCTTTCTCAAAATTGTTACATGCTGATGGTTCAATATTCAGCGATGAAGACAAGCAGACAAGATGCATTGAACTCCTGAAAATTTATGAAGATATCAATCCCGATATTTTAATGACGGAAGCATTCCCGTTTGGTCGCAGGCAAATGCGTTTTGAACTTTTGCCGCTGCTTGAAAAAGCAAAACAATCTGACAAGCCACCGATGATCGTTGCTTCAATCCGGGATATCATGCAGGAAGATCGAAAGGAAAAGAGGGTTCAAGAATCCAATGAACTGGTGGCGAATTATTTCGACCGGGTTTTTGTTCACGGTGATGAAAACCTCATTCGAATTGAAGAGACATTGCAAGGTGCTGAGAATTTTTCTGGCAAAATCCGTTACACAGGCTTGGTAACACCAGAAATTTCACAATCAGAAATTACAAGCGATTTGCACTGTGATGTTTTGGTAACCGTTGGGGGAGGAGCCTTCGGGCAAAAATTAACGCGTACCGCATTAATAGCGATGCAACATTCAAAAAAGTTTCCTTCAAATTGGATTGTCTCTGCTGGAACAGAAGTCTCAGAGTCAGATTACAATTTACTGAAAGAGCAATGCCCGCCGGGGATGAAGGTAGTCAGGTTTATTCCTGATCTTGCGAACGCCATGAGGAATATCAGGGTTTCTGTTTCTCATGCGGGATATAACACTGTTGGAGACATATTACGCTCTGGGTGTGTCGCAGTACTCTATCCATACACAGGTGGCCGGGAGACAGAGCAATTACGAAGAGCAGAAATTATGGACCAGCAAAATGTTGCAGTGATGCTCGATCCAGATTTATTGTCTCCATTAAGTCTGGCAACTGCGATTGACAAGGCTGCCAATCTGTTGAAATCAAAAGTCAGTTTGAAATTAGACGGTGCAAATAAGACCGCAAGTCTCATCAAAGAGGAATTTTCTGATTTTAGGCGTGCCAGTTGTTGATTATCACGATCTACACCTTGTAAAAAATGACCCTCTTGTTAGTTTTTGTAAAAACAGTAACTAGTCGAGAGTAAGTGATGATTAAGGGTATCTTAGCATTCATAGGGCTTGCAGCTCTTTGGCTATTAATGTCCGGCCTTTACAAAACTCTCATTCTGATTTTTGGCGTTCTTTCCATCCTTCTAACTTTATTGGTCTTACATCGTATGGATAAGGTTGATGGTCACAAGCTTGGCTATGACATTGGCGTGTTTGCAACTGTAAAATATCTCATTTGGCTGATGGTCGAGATTGCCAAATCAAATTGGGCTGTCACCAAAATAATTCTGTCAGGAAATATGCCTAAAAAACAAAAAATGTTTGTTGTACCTGTAACCCAGAAAAGTGAAATAGCGCAGGTTGTATTTGCCAATTCCATTACCTTAACCCCAGGGACAATTACCGTTGAATCGGAAGATGATCATTTTATCGTTCATGCGCTTGATTTTGGTGAGGGTGATATGGACGCCTTGGCAGAAATGGATGCAAGGGTGACCGCAATTGAAACAGAAAATGCAGGAGGTAATCAATAATGTTTGCTGCTGCTGCAATCGCGCTGTTTATTGGGATGGTGATCGTTCTTTTCAGATTATATGCTGGTCCAACTTTGTATGATCGTGTTCTGGCCGGCAATGCTTTTGGGACCTACACAGTACTGTTTATTGGGGTTCTTGGGTTTCTGACAGGTCGTCCTGATTTTCTTGATATTGCACTACTTTATGCTTTGATCAATTTTGTTGGAACAATCGTGGTTCTTAAGTATTTCCGTTATCGCGCAATAGGGGATACCTCACCAACACCGCGAGGAACACCGGCTGAACGGGGCCGGTTAAAAGATCAGGGGGCAAAGTCATAATGTCACTTGATGTAATCATGGATATCGTTAGTTGGATTGCAATTCTTGCAGGTAGTGCATTTATGCTCATCGGAGCAATTGGAACACTACGATTCCCGGATTTCTGGGCAAGGGTTCATGCTGTGTCCGTAACTGATTCCGCCGGCATGCTGTTACTGACCCTGGGAATGTGTATCCAAGGTGGTTTTACGTTAGTTACGGCTAAACTGGTTATCATTGGCGTCTTTTTGTTTATTACAGGTCCCACAGCTACTCATGCGGTAGCAAATGCTGCTTTGGTATCTGGTTTTTTGCCCAAGGGCGCTGATAAATTTTGTAGTGAAAAGAAAAAATTATCGCCTGAGGTTAAAAAAACAAAGGCAAAGAAACGTGCACCATTGAAGGGTAAGCTTTAATGGAATTATTTATCATTTTGACTTTGTTTTTCATGCTGGTTGTAACGGCAATCGCAATCTTGATGATGCGTCATCTCTTTGCTGTGGTAATGCTGTCAGGCGTATTTAGCCTCTTAAGCGCCTTGCTGTTTGTAACCTTGGATGCTGTAGATGTTGCTTTCACTGAAGCAGCAGTTGGCGCTGGAATTTCCACTGTTTTGATGTTGGGTACCATGGCGTTGACATCCCGCAACGAGAAAATGCCAAGGGACTTTTCACCTATTCCGCTTCTTGTTGTTATCGCAACGGGCTCAGTTCTGATTTACGGCACTTTGGACATGCCGATTTTTGGTTCGCCAACTTCACCAGCGCTGTCTCACTTGGCAACAGCGTATTTGACGCAAAGCCCGCATGATATTGGAGTTCCAAATGTCGTTACCGCAATCCTGGCAAGCTATAGAGGGTATGATACATTGGGCGAAACAGTAGTTGTTTTTACTGCATGTGTTGGTGTTCTGATTTTAATCGGCGGTCTTGCCCGACGTCGCCGTAAAGATGAAGAGGGCACAAACTAATGCGTCACCACCTTCTTTTAAGAGTTATTACAAAACTCCTGGTTGGCCCAATTCTTCTGTTCGCGCTGTATGTTCAGTTTCATGGTGATTATTCACCTGGTGGTGGATTTCAGGCCGGCGTAATATTCGCTGTTGCATTTATTCTTTTCGGTATTGTTTTTGGACTGGCAAAAGTAAAGCAGGTCTTCCCGCCTTGGTTGGTTCATAAATTGGCCGCCCTCGGTGTTTTGATCTATGCAGGGACGGGAGTCTACAGCTTGATGCTTGGATCAACTTACCTCAATTACAGTGCGTTTACCCCTGCTCATCCAGAGCACGGACAACATTGGGGCATCCTTGTTGTTGAACTGGGTGTTGGGGTTACAGTTGCAGCTGTCATGGTTGCAATTTACTACGCGTTTGCTGCCCGTCCTCCTGTCATTCATGATGAAGAGTGGTAGGCGATACAATGGAATTTATTCTTGGACACCTAAATTATTGGCTATTCATTGTACTGATGATGATCGGATTTTATATCGTCGTTGCTCGTGGTAATTACATCAAGAAAATTGTCGGCCTAAATGTCTTCCAGGCGTCCGTTTTCATGTTCTACATTTCAATTGGCAAGGTTGATGGTGGCACCGCGCCAATTTTCCCAACCGACATGAATATTGATCCAAATGTGGTTTATTCAAATCCACTGCCTCATGTTCTAATTCTGACCGCCATCGTGGTTGGCATCGCTACAACGTCTCTTGGGCTTGCCTTGATTGTTCGTATTCGAGAAGAGTTCGGCACGATTGAAGAAGACGAGATTTTGGAAATTGAAAGTAAGTTGCAAGCCGAAGAAAATTCTGCTGAAGGCCCGGCCATGGGAGGGCGCGCTTAATGGCTAATGCCGTTATTCTCCCAACGTTGAGTATGATTGATCAATTGCCACTGCTGACCATTGCGGTACCACTTATTGCCGGACCTCTGTGTGTAATATTTGGTAACAGGCATATTGCATGGGGACTTGCATTTCTTTCAAGTTTGCTGGCGTTCCTGTTTTCTGGACACATGCTCTTACAGGTTATTGATGGCGATGTTCTATCCTATCATCTTGGTGGATGGGCGCCGCCGTTAGGCATCGAATATCGTGTCGATGCAGCCAATGCATTTGTACTTTTCCTGATTTCAGGGATTAGCACGGTCGTTTTACCTTATGCCCGACAAAGCGTAGCGCATGAGATCAAGAAAGTTAGCCACACGCTTTTCTATTGCTGTTATCTTTTGTGCTTTACTGGCTTGCTTGGTGTTGTTGTTACAGGTGACGCATTTAATGTGTTTGTTTTCCTTGAGATATCATCACTCTCCACTTACGTCTTGATTGCGATGGGCGCGGAGCGGGATAGACGTGCTCTGACGGCTGCATATGACTACCTTATATTGGGCACCATCGGCGCAACATTCTTCGTTATTGGTATTGGGTTCTTGTACATCGCCACTGGCACACTGAATATGGCCGATCTTGCCGTTCGCCTTGCAGATATGGGTGACAATAGAACAGTTCAGGCTGGCTTTGCATTTATAGTGGTTGGCATGGGTTTAAAAGCCGCAATCTATCCTCTGCATCTTTGGCTGCCAGGTGCCTATACATATGCACCGTCTGTTGTAACGGTGTTCCTGGCCGCAACTGCAACAAAAGCTGCAATCTATGTACTTTTGAGATTTATGTTCTCAGTATTCCAACCAGATTTTGTTTTCGAATTGCACACACTGACCTGGATAATCATGCCATTGGCAATACTGGCAATGTTTGCGGCATCTTTAATCGCGGCATTTCAAACTGATTTAAAGCGCTTGTTGGCGTATTCTTCAGTTGCACAAGTTGGCTATATGATTTTGGGTATTGGACTGGCCACAAAGACAAGTCTTTCTGCCACAATTATCCACCTGTTCAATCATGGCATTACAAAAGCTGTATTGTTCATGGTCGTCGGTGCATTTGTTATGCGCGTGGGGAGCAGTTTTACAAAAAATTTAAATGGCCTGGGAAAACAAATGCCATGGACTTGTACTGCTTTTGTTATTGGCGGACTAAGCTTGATAGGTGTTCCAGGAACAGCCGGCTTTATCTCCAAATGGCTGCTAATTGACGCGTCCCTCAAAGCAGACCTTTGGTGGCTCGCAATGCTAATCGTGATGTCATCATTGCTGGCAGTTGTATACGTCTGGAAAGCAGTCGAAGTGCTTTACATGCAACAGCCAGATGAAGGTTCAAGTGCCAAGGAAGTGCCAATGTCCATGCTGCTTCCAATGTGGATCATGGCGATAGCGTGCGTTTACTTCGGCCTAAACACAGATCTCACGCTGACTTCAGCCAGTGTCGCTGCAAATAGTCTTCTTGGTGGAGGCGTTCAATGATGGATACAAACACAGCTATCTTGATGTCTCTCATCATTCCAGTATTGGCATGCATCAGCAATATTCTTCACGGTGACGAGCGGCCCAATTTACGCGATGGCATTACATTAATTGCTGCAATTGCAACGTTTGGTTGCGTTTTAAGTATTCTGATAAATAACGGTGGCGCACCCACAGAAACTTATACTCTCTTTTCGGTTATGCCGGGTCTCGATATTGCCTTTAATGTCGAACCACTGGGATTGCTATTTGCTCTTATTGCGTCGGGTCTTTGGATTGTTGTTCATCTCTATGCAATTGGGTACATGCGTGGGAATAAAGAAACTAACCATGCAAGATTTTATGCGGCATTCAGTTTCTCAATTTTCGCTACACTCGGAATAGCGTTCTCAGCAAATATGTTCTCGCTGTTTATTTTCTATGAAATTCTCACAGTCGCTACCTATCCACTGGTGGCGCATAAAGGCACCGAGGAAGCAAAACGCGGTGCGAGAGTTTATGTTGGCACCTTGCTGGGTACATCCATTGGTTTCCAACTCGTCGGCATCACCTGGACCTATGTAGTTGCAGGCACACTTGATTTTACCCAAGGCGGCATTCTTCATGACAAGGAATTGGGATCTGGACTTACAGCAGTGCTCTTGGCGCTTTATGCATTTGGTATTGGTAAGGCAGCGCTAATGCCGTTTCATAAATGGCTTCCATCCGCAATGGTTGCGCCAACACCGGTTTCTGCATTGCTGCACGCAGTTGCAGTTGTGAAGGCTGGTGTGTTTACAATATTGAAGGTTGGCATTTACATCTTCGGAATTGATTACCTGGCCGAAACAGGCGCTTCACAATGGCTAATGTGGCTTGCTGCATTCTCAATTCTGGCCGCATCGATTATTGCGATGACAAAAGACAATTTAAAAGCTCTATTAGCGTATTCTACAGTCAGCCAGTTATCCTACATTACCCTGGGCATGGCGCTTGCGACATCCATGGGAGTTGTGGGTGGTGGACTGCACATTGTCATGCACGCTTTTGGCAAGATCACACTCTTCATGTGTGCAGGCGCAATTTATGTTGCAACCCATAAGACCGAGATCAAGCAAATGACAGGCTTGGGTCGTGTGATGCCGTTTACCTATGGAGCTTTTCTCGTGGGGGCGATTTCCATCATAGGATTGCCGCCATTAGGCGGCTCCTGGAGCAAGTGGCAATTGATGATCGCAGCTGCAGACACGGGTCAATTGATCATGATTGTCGTTTTGATGGTAAGTTCTTTGCTGAATGTGGCTTATCTTTTGCCAATCATTGCAAAGGGCTTTTTCTTGACCGACGAAAAGAACAATGCTCAATCGGGTATAAAGGAAGCACCGTTCTGGTGTGTTGTACCGCCTGTCTTTACTTCAATAGTGTGCCTGATCCTGTTTTTCTACGCAGGTGATATCATGGCGTTCCTTGCACCAATCGGGGGAGGGCAATAATGGCTAAAAAACCCAAAAATGATGATCCCCAAAATTATCCGGCACTCGGTCGCTGGATGATGTGGGTTGATAAGCTTGGCAGTATAAAAAAACTAACCTGGATACTGGGTATTATTTGTGCGCTTACGATTCTTGCAAATCTGACCTATTCCAATAAAGGTCATTATGGCGCTGAAAATATTCTGGGTTTTTACGCATTCTACGGCTTTGTTGCGTTCACATTTATCATTTTTGTGTCAAAGGCATTGCGCAGCATTATTATACGGCCAGAAAATTATTACGGAAAAAAATCCATAGATACTGAAGAATGGCCTGAAGCTGAGTTGGATAAAAAGGATCATACAAATGATTGATCCCTTCCCACCGGCATTCCTGTTTTTCATTGGCGCTATTTTGTTGCTGTTGCTTCCAAAGGGAAGCCCTCGAGCATTGGTGGGCATAATCGTTCCAATTATTGCTGCAATGATGGTCTGGGATCTGCCAACAGGTGTTGGAGGTGAAGTTCAGCTTGCGGGTTTGACCCTGGAAATGATGAGAGTTGATAAACTCTCTACCATTTTTGGACTGGTTTTCTGTCTCGCAGCATTCCTCGGTAATCTTTACGCATGGCATGTCAAAGATACCGTTCAACAGGTTGCAGCCCTTGCTTATGCAGGTTCAGCGATCGGCGCAGTTTTTGCTGGCGACCTGATAATACTGTTCATTTATTGGGAAGGTACGGCAATAGCTTCTGTATTTCTGATATGGGCAAGGCGCACGGAAGGCGCTTTTTATACGGGTATGCGTTACCTGATTATTCAAATTGGATCCGGCGTAATTTTGCTTGCAGGCGTTGTACTTTTATATCGTGAAACAGGTTCAATTGCATTTGAAAAGATGGAACTTGGAACGCTTGCAACCTGGCTTATCTTCTTATCTTTCGGTATGAAATGTGCATTCCCATTACTTCATAACTGGCTACAAGATTCGTACCCTGCTGCCACTGTTACCGGAACAGTTATCCTTTCTGCCTTTACCACCAAGCTTGCTGTCTATGCATTGGCCAGAGGATTTCCTGGAACTGAGCTTCTTATCTACATCGGCGCGGTAATGACTGTCTTTCCAGTGTTCCTCGCAGAAATCGAAAATGACCTGCGCCGTGTCCTTGCATACTCACTCAACAATCAGCTCGGATTTATGGTTGTGGGCGTTGGTATCGGCACAGAAATGTCGTTGAACGGTACTGCTTCCCATGCATTTGCGCACATCCTTTATAAAGCGCTGCTTTTCATGAGCGTGGGAGCGGTTTTGTTTAGAACTGGCACATCGAAAGCATCAGAGCTTGGCGGCCTTTATCGAACCATGCCACTAACAGCCATATTCTGTTTGGTTGGAGCTGCTTCAATTTCTGCTTTCCCGTTATTCTCGGGTTTTGTGACCAAGTCGCTTATTCTCGATGCATCAGCGGAAAATCATTACACAATTGTCTGGGCAATGTTGGTATTTGCATCCGCAGGTGTGCTTTCGCACTCTGGTATTAAAATCCCGTTCTTTACATTTTTTGCCCATGATAGTGGTAAGCGCCCGGCAGAAGCACCTAGCCACATGCTGTGGGCAATGGGAATTACAGCAGCGCTGTGTATATTGGTAGGTGTGTTCCCGGAACCGCTTTATGCACTTCTGCCTTATGAAGTCGATTATCATGCTTATACAACTTATCACGTTGTAGGACAGCTTCAGCTTCTGCTCTTTGCTCTGCTCGCATTTGTATTCTTAATGAGAACAGGCATCCATCCGCCGGAAGTTCGTGCGGTAAATCTTGATACGGATGTTATCTATCGCCGCTTCTTGCCAATGCTGATCATCAAGATTAGCAACATAGTCTCTGGCCTATGGGCATTTGGAACCTGGTTTACAAAGGGCAAAGCAGACAGGCTTGTTAGAACACTTCACAGATCGCATGGACCAGAAGGACGTATGGCAAGTGTATGGCCAACGGGCGCTATGGTTTTGTGGATTGCCATTATCCTGACCGCAACATTATTGGTGAATTTCATCACATAAGTTGGAAGGCATATTCCAATGATCTCAATTGCCGGTGCTATATTAGTTTCCAATTCAGGAACATTCTTGTTGCAACGCCGTGATGACAATACTGCAAGTGCATCACCAAATATGATCAGCATCTTTGGAGGTGCAACTGAGGCAGTGGATGAAAATCCTCTGGCAGCAGCAATGCAAGAAGTTGAAGAAGAGACAGGTATTAGCCTGCCGGCAGAAGCTTATTTGCAACTTGTTCAATTCAAAAACAGCTATCCCGACGGGCGCATCATAAATGCATCGATTTATGTTCTGGAAAATATAGAAAAAGGTGAATTGCAGATTACTGAGGGAACATTGATAGAAATTCCAATTTCTGAAATTGGTAGGTACATGGATGAATTGGTTCCCACCACTTGCTTTGCTATTTCAGTTTATCTTCAAAAATGGGGTTCTCAGAAAATTTAGTGCTTTTTGGATGTTGGAAGTATAAGTAACTCAGACATCAGATCCGTCATTAAACAACTGGGTAGTTGTGTTTTTACGTAGATAGAAAAATAGAGTCGAAGATAACAAGAAGGCTGTTAGTCCACACATAAGTTGCCAAAAAAACGCGTGGTTATAGTAAATGCAAATTAATGCGAGGAGCGTATTTATGATACTAACTCCAAAATAAAGAGCACGAATGTTATTTTCACTTATCCCATTCTTAGCTGCGATTTGATAGGCATGCCCGCTGTGTGACTTAAGTGGATTTTTTCCGCTGATAATAATCCCAAGGAGTGTAAATGTGGTATCAACCAAAATACAGGCGTAAGGTATAAAGCCAGCAATTGAACCATGTTTTGCCAGAATGAATATCCCGCAGCTGCCTAATAACATTCCAATACAAACAGCTCCAGCATCACCCATATAGATGCTCGCTTTTGGACGATTAAACCAAACAAATGCACCCAATGAAGATAAAAACACCAAGAAAATAACAGATATGTTGAAATCTTGATTTGTGTGTAAATGTAGAAGGGCAAACAGAATACTTCCGGGGATCACATTTGCTACAAGTAATAAGTCCATACCATCAATAAAATTTGTTGTATTTATCATCCAGAAAATTGCTAAAACCATGAAAATACTAGGTAAAATATAGTTCATGGAGGAAATTATAACTTTTAGGCCAGTGTATTCAGTAAGTTGAAAAATAAAAATAGTAATACTAGTTGCAACAGCTAGCTGGATTGCTAAGCGAAGAATTGCTGAGATAGGTCGATAATCATCGAATAATCCAGTCACGAAGAGCAAGATTACTGGTAAGCAAAAAACCAGCTGAACATGAAAATTTATTCCTTTAGAAAAATAGAAAAATGAAATAACAGCGACCATTGTTATCGCCACTATCACCAAACCACCAACCTGAAGTGCTGTGCTACCTAAATTGGCTGGATGGTTTTGCAATGACCTTAATTTTTCTGAAAGCTTGATTCGTTTCAATACAAAAAAACTAATAATTGTTACTAAATGTACAGCTATCAAAACAACAAAGATCTGCTCATTCAAAACCATACGCAACTTTCAAAAAACACAAGAACAGACCAAATTTTTCCTTCTGACACAGTAGGATATGTTTTACACAAAATCTAGGTTATATACACAAACAGCTAGAATAATATAATGCATTTTACATGTTCTTCAAAATGATAAATTTCTTCGATCATTCCTATGCAAGGAATGTCGCATTTGCTTTTATGATGGGGTTTTTGGGCGTTTTTTTTAGCAGTGCATCAACAGCACTTCTTGTTGCTTCATCCATATTTGTTGTTTTCATCAACACTAAAATATCAACTAAGCAAGTTTTCATAGGATCGCGGGAACTTATCAAGAAGGTACCCATAGTCTTAGTGTTTCCCGCTTTTTACTTCGTTGTTGTGGCAACAAGTATTCGCAGCGATGACTGGTTGGAAAAGACAGTTTTTGTAGCAGGTTCTTACTGGCAGTTTCTGGTAATAATCCCGGCATCAATTGGCATGTATCGTCTCTCAAAGGATGTGAATTTTGCTGGTCTATTTTCATATGGCTGTCGGTATGGTCTATTATTCGTAGTGCCAATTGCTGTTATTCAGATCTATTTTTTCAATTTACGTCCCGAAGGGATTTTTAGTAACACATTGGTATTTGCAAGCCTTTGTATAACTGGTGCTGGCCTTGCCATCATCGAGTGGCCAGAGGACTCACACAACCATAGGACATTGAGTTGGATTGCTTTTGTAGCAGGTATTGTAGCAACGCTTTTAACGTTCTCTAGAGGGATGTTGATACCACTTTCTGTTATCATTCTGGTTGCTGTTTTTTATCGTCTTAAGGTCAAGTCCCAATACACAATGAGTTTTAAAACGGCCGTAATATTGTGTGCTGTGATTGCTGGGTCCCTCGTAGTTTCTGTTCAGTCAGACAAAGGCTGGCACTTTGTTAATCAGAGATTTATTCAGCCAATTCAAATGTACAACGAGGGCAAGCCATTTGAACGATCAATAAGTCAACGCGTTGATATGCAAATTACGGGCTTTCATGCTTTCTTAAACCGGCCGTTAATGGGGTATGGCATTCAAAATTCTGTTGCCGAAGCAAATTCACTTTCGAAAGAAGTATTGGGCAAAAAAACAAACTACACCTACACTCATCTTCACAATGACTATCTAACGCATGCCGTAGGTGGAGGGGTGATATTGTTGATCTTGTTTGTTTTGGTAATCGTTAGCCCAGTCATCATGTGCTGGCAGTTTAGAAAGAATGAGGATTTAGCTAGCCATTTTTATTTTTCACTGATGTTAACCGGGGCTTACTCAACCATTGGACTAACTAACATTGTTTTTCACAATGACCAATTGGCGACAATGTTTTGTGTAGCAACAATGTTTATTATTGTAAGGCGAATTCAACTACTGGAAGGAGTGGAAGAAGTAAGAATTCCTGATTTGCCAACAATCGCCGATGGTATAAATCCAATTGGACTGGTGCCAGAGAGCAAAACAAAATAAAAAATTGGCAAGATTTTTGTTCGCACATATACTCCGAGTCCTTGAAAATCTGATTATTTGGGGTTGACGTTTCAGGCTTG
>JAALLB010000016.1 GCA_011087745.1 Hyphomicrobiales bacterium
AATCACATTTATGAATCAATTCAACGCCTTATCCAATAGCGTCTAGTACTGTGCGTCTATGGTAACAAAACTGTAGAGGATCAAAGGCAAATATACCGTGAGTGGGCGAAGACGTACGATTCGCAAACCACTGGTGAATTCGGGTGGATGGGATTTAAACCGGCAGCCACTGAATTTGCAAAAAGAATTACAAATAAAGATGCTCATATTCTGGATGCAGGCTGTGGCACAGGGCTATCAGGTGTAGCTCTCCATAAAGAAGGTTTCACTAATATTGAGGGGCGTGACTTGTCACCAGAAATGCTAGATGAAGCCAAGAAAACAGATGTTTATACCTTGCTTGAAGAGGCCGACCTAACGCGCCCAATCCAAGTTGCAGAAAATTACGATGCAATTTTTAGTTGTGGTGTTTTTGGCTTTGGACCACCAGATCCATGTCACCTGCCACACTTGTTAAATTTATTAAAACCGGACGGATTTGCAGTCATAACTGTCAACGGAAAAGGGTGGCTTGAAAAGAACTGGCCAAAAAAGCTTGAAGAGGTTGTCAAAGAAAACGCTCTTAAGCTTGAAGAACAACTGGACATCGAGTACCTCGAAAATGAAGCCATCGACGGCAAACTTTTGATATTCAGAGGTTAAATTTTACCTGCTTCCGGGCCTCAAGTATCGGTAAGCGCAAATCCCTTTGCAAATGGGTCAGTTGGATCAACACCTATTTGGTGCATTCCGAAAATCCACCCACTACCGGTGATTATTGGCAAAACTGCCTGCTTGTTGCCAACCATTGTAGCTCCGGAGTGCTTTACATTGAATTCACTGCCAATGGTTGAGCGGGATGTATAATTATCACCTTCAGCGACTTCGCCTCTGGCAGCACGTATTGCCAAATTGGCTGAGTTACCGGTTCCGCATGGCGATCTGTCCAAGCGCCCAGGCCACATCGTTGTCGCGGTTCTAATGGCGCCATCTTCATCCTGCCCACGAAACATCACATAAGCTATGCCATTTATGTCCGGGTTTTCAGGATGTGAAACTTTCAGCGATTGATTGAGAATATTTTTTATCTCCATACCAGCAACCACCAGATCACGCGCTTGCGCTGGCTCAATCTTTAACCCCAATTGATCAGCATCAAGGATGGCGTAAAAAACGCCGCCGTAAGCAATGTCGGCCGTAAGCATACCCCATTGTGTTTCAGATATCTCATGGTCTAATTCTTCGACGTAGGATGCCGGCATGGATAGGCTGACGGATACACATTTGCCACCTTTACATTGAGCACGGGCAACCACGACACCTGCTGCAGTTTCAAGCCTGACAATGTTTTCACCTTCATGCATTTCAACCATGCCTGTTTCCAATAATGCGGTCGTAACGCAGATTGAATTTGAGCCAGAGGATGCGTGTGCCTGGTCCGGTTGAAGAACAATAAACCCCGCGTGATTTTCAGGATTGTCGGGTGGAAACAACAGGTTTGCTGAGCCCGCAGCCGCACCCCGGGGTTCAAGAACCAACATGCGGCGCAAGTCATCATTTCCGCTATTAAGGTACCGAAATTTCTCATAAATATTTACGCCAGGAATTACTGGCTGGCCACCGGTGATCACACGTCCAATTTCACCTTCAGCATGTACATCGATGAGTTGTAAAGTTTGTGACCAATGCATTGTAAATCCTCAAGTTCCTGAATTTGACTATTAAAAAATTTCTCCATTTTGGCAATGCTCTAGGTTGGTTTTCAAAAATCGAATTTTTTGAGTATCTCATTCCAATTTTTCATCATATTTAAAAATCCTATCCTTTGATATACAATGGCAAAGCGACCATATTGGAAAATAATCCCGTTTTTGGGTTTGATAAAAAGTATTTTTGCGATGCGTCATTTTCCAGTTTTCCTAAATGTTCAGAACAAGCGCATCCTTGTGACTGGTGCAGGCGAGTGTGCAATTGCAAAGCTTCGCCTACTTCTAAAAACGGAAGCAACAGTAGTCGTTTACGCAACGGATGTGGATGCTCAAGTTGAAAGTTGGGCGAAAGCCGGTCTTTTGGAAATCATTCGCCGTGAAATTCAGCAGGGTGATTTTTATAATACCGCAATGATTTATGCTGCTGAAGACGATGAAGAACTCGATGCTGTAACTGCTTCAAAAGCAAAAAAAGCAAATGTGCTATTCAACATTGTTGATAACTTGCAGGAGAGTGAATTCATCACACCTGCCTTGGTAGATCGTGATCCTGTAACAATTGCGATCGGAACAGAAGGCACTGCACCAATTCTGGCTCGCAAGATTAAAGTGCAAATTGAAGATAGCTTGCCAAATGAACTTGGATTGCTAGCAAAGTTAGCTGAATATTTTCGTCCTAAAGCATCAAACTTGCCTCAAGGACGTACACGCAGAAAATTCTGGTCTCGCTATTTTTATGATCTTGGCCCTGCAGCATTGCGCGAAGGCGGTAAGCATGGCGCAAAGCGCATGCTCGACAGATTATTTGATGAAGCGCAAAATGAAGCAGCTGATGTCGGTAGAGTTTATCTCGTTGGTGCCGGATCGGGAGATCCTGATCTTTTAACCCGAAAAGCACTTAAGGTACTGCATGAGGCTGATGTGATTATTCACGATCGTTTGGTAAGCCCCCAGATATTGGAACTTGCTCGCCGTGAAGCAATGCTTATTCAAACTGGCAAGCAAGGATTTGGCCTTTCCTGGAAACAGGAGGATATCAATGCACTAATGGTTGAACACGCGCAAAAGGGTGCACAAATTGTTCGCCTTAAATCAGGTGATCCAACAGTATTTGGGCGCCTGGACGAAGAAATGGACGCGCTTGATGAAGCAGGTATTTATTTTGAAATTATCCCTGGCATCACAACCGCATCGGCTGCTGCAGCAAGTTTGAATGTATCGCTTACAAAGCGCAAAAGAAATTCGGCACTTCAGATCATGACTGCTCAGGACATCAAGGGCTTTGCAGAACAAGATTGGCGCAAGCTGTCGGATGAGGGCAGTGTTGCGGCAATTTACATGGGCTTTAAATCTGCACACCTTCTAAGCGGGCGACTGCTCATGCATGGGGCTGATGCGAAAACGCCAGTAACCATTATGGAAAATGTCTCGAGGGCCAATCAAAAGACTCTCGTTTCAACTATTGGCGATTTGCCGAATATGGCTGATCAAGCGGGTCACGATGGACCGGTTATTTTGATGCTTGGTCTTGAGCCACGTCAGGCAAAAACTGCCATCAAGAACAATCAAAAACAATTTATTCAAGCTGGAGTGCTTTAATGGCTCGTGTCGTCTACCCCAAAGTTGTAACCGCCAACCATCTCCTGGAAGGTGATGTCATTTACATGACTGCTTCAGGCGAATGGTCTCGCAAGCATGAGGACGCGCAACTTTATGAAGATAAAAATGAAGCAGAAGCTGCCTTAAAAATTGCAAAAGGCCAAGCTCACATGTTGGCAGGGCCTTATCTTGCTGATGCACAAATAGGTGAAAACGGCAAACCGGAACCTGTACACTTTAGAGAAGCATTTCGCACACGCGGTCCTTCAAATTACCCCAATCACGGCAAGCAAGCTGAGGTCTGAACAATGTATAATTATAACCAATTCGATCATGATTTTGTTCGCAACCGCGTAAAGGAATTTCGCGGCCAAGTTGAACGCCGATTAGACGGCTCACTGACAGAAGATGAGTTCAAGCCACTTCGTTTGATGAACGGTCTTTACCTTCAACTTCACGCATATATGTTACGTGTTGCAATTCCCTATGGCACTTTAAATAGCCGCCAAATGAACCAACTCGCGATGATTTCCGAGAAATGGGACAAGGGCTACGGGCATTTCACAACACGTCAAAACATTCAATACAATTGGCCAAAGTTGAAAGACACACCTGATATCTTGGATGCGCTTGCAGATGTGGAAATGCATGCGATTCAAACATCGGGCAACTGCGTTCGCAATGTTACCGCTGATCACTTCGCTGGTGCTGCAGCAGATGAAATAGAAGACCCGCGCCCAACGGCCGAACTTCTGCGCCAATGGTCAATGGATCACCCTGAATTTCAGTTCTTGCCACGCAAGTTCAAGATTGCAATGACCGGTAGCCCTAATGACCGTGCGGTTACTAAAGCCCACGATATTGGTATACGGATGGTTCGAAACGATAAAAATGAGCCCGGCTATGAAATTCTGATTGGCGGCGGTTTGGGTCGCACACCAATGATTGGGAAAGTCGTACGTGAATTTTTACCTAAGGAAAATTTGCTTCCCTACGTTGAAGCCATTTTGCAGGTTTACAACTTGAACGGACGTCGCGATAACAAATATAAGGCTCGTATAAAAATACTCGTCCACGAGACAGGTATTGATACGTTAAGAGGGTGGATTGAAGAAGTTTTCAAAACACAAAAGGCGCACCATCAGGCGCCACCAGCTGAAATGATTGAAGCGATCGAAGCTCAATTCCAACCACCAGAGTTTGACACTGCGAAGGTCGACGAAGACAAGCTTTCAAAAATAATTTCGGCTGATCCTCTGTTGCGTTCATTTGTGGAAACAAATGTTTCTGAACATTTTGATAGCAATC
The DNA here is from genome assembly GCA_011087745.1 of Hyphomicrobiales bacterium. GTDB lineage: Bacteria > Pseudomonadota > Alphaproteobacteria > Rhizobiales > Rhizobiaceae > JAALLB01. Next base: position 4,596 of record JAALLB010000016.1, read on the forward strand.
ATTCGATTGTAACGATTTCACTAAAACCAATTGGTGGAACACCGGGTGACGCAACTGCTGAACAAATGCGCATTATGGCTGGGTTGGCAGAGGCCTATGGCTATGATGAACTTCGAGTAAGCCATGAGCAGAATATTATTCTACCGCATGTGCGTCGTGATGATTTGCCGGAAATCTACAAAGTATTGAAAGAAGCTGGTCTTGCAACTGCAAATGTCGGATTGCTATCAGACATGATTGCTTGCCCGGGCATGGATTATTGCGCATTGGCAACTGCACGTTCAATTCCCGTCGCGCAAGAGCTTTTAAATGCTTTTGAAGATTTGAAGGTTCAGCAGGATATAGGTCCACTTAAGATCAAAATTTCGGGCTGTATCAACGCCTGTGGCCATCATCATGTGGGACACATTGGTATTCTTGGTCTGGATAAAGCCGGCGTTGAAAGTTATCAAATTACGCTGGGCGGTGATGGTACAGAAACAGCCACTATTGGAGAGCGTGCTGGACCTGGGTTTTCGTATGAGGAAATTGTTCCCGCGGTAAGCCGTATTATTGACCGGTACATGGATATTCGTGAAAGCGGTGATGACACATTCCTGGATGTATACAGGAGAGTTGGTGCGGATGTGTTTAAAGACGCACTGTACCCTGAAGAAGCTGCAAGCGCGTAAGGAAAAGATATGTCAATAATTGTACGCGATAGCGGATTTGAAATAGACACTTGGGAATCCGATGGCGGGCTTTTCATCGACCTTGAAAAATATGGTCAGGATGTTGCTGAGCGTGAACCGACAAAAACCGCAATTGATATCCCAAATGATGTTACTGTTGAAAGCTTAAAAGGGCTCTTTGAGAGTGCAGCGATGATCCGCATTCCCTTTCCATCCTTTGCAGATGGGCGCGGATTCAGTTTGGCAAAGCAACTTCGCCAACAAGGATACGCAGGCCGTCTTCGTGCGGTTGGTCATATTATCGCAGATCAGTATGGCTTCACCCGTGTTTGCGGATTTGATGAAGTTGAAATCGACGATGAAATGGCAAAACGGCAACCCGAAGACCAATGGATTGCACGTATTCCAAAACAAGAGCTATCTTACCAAAAACTACTAATGGGTGAGCGCTCTCTAAGAAATATCTAATTGCGCAACGCATAAAAAGAATTCATATAATCTTCCCAGGAAATCCATCACTTAAAAGGTGACCCAATGAATACTCTAGCAGCTGAAGTACCAACACAAGAACGCCACCCGGATGCACAGACAATTACGAAAGTAACGCACTATACGGATCGGCTGTTTTCTTTTCGCGTGACGCGTCCACAGTCATTACGTTTTCGTTCTGGTGAGTTTGTCATGATTGGATTGATCGGTGATAACGGAAAACCATTGCTTAGAGCTTATTCAATTGCATCCCCTTCTTGGGATGATGAGTTCGAGTTTTATTCTATCAAAGTCCCTGATGGATCATTAACATCCAAGCTTCAAAACATTAAAGTCGGCGATGATATCATTTTGAAAACAAAGCCAGTCGGCACCTTGGTTGTGGATGCGCTCATTCCTGGAAAGCGCCTGTTCATGCTTTCAACAGGAACCGGGTTTGCACCGTTTGCATCTTTAACGCGTGATCCAGAAGTATATGAAAAATTTGAGAAAATTATAGTAACACACACTTGCCGCGACGTAGCTGAATTGGACTATAGCAAGCAACTCACAGACAGCCTCGCGAATGATCCTTTGATTGGAGAGATTGTTGAGGGCAAGCTGAAATATTATCCAACTACAACCCGAGAGCTTTTTCCTAATCAGGGTAGAATTACAAACCTGATTGAATCAGGAAAAGTTTTTGAAGACTTGGGTATTGCGGACTTTAATCCAGAAACAGATCGGGTAATGCTTTGCGGATCCATGGATTTCAATACCGATGTTCGCAAGATTCTGGAAGATCGTGGCTTTGAAGAAGGTGCAAACTCCAAACCAGCAACGTTCGTTCTCGAAAAAGCATTCGTGGGCGAATAATTTCAACAAATTTAGAGACTTGCTGGTGACTTAGGCATCCTGTTTGTGGCACAAAGATAGCAATTCTATTTCGCCACTCAAATTGGAAAATGCAATGAGTATTCAATCTAGTGATCTTGATACTAGTCCTTCAAAAGACCAGCCGCTAAAGGAAGACATACGCTTCCTTGGTCGCTTGCTCGGAGATGTGGTTCGTGAACACGAAGGTGAGGCTGTTTTTGATCTGGTTGAAACGGTTCGCCAAAAATCCGTAGCTTATATCAAGGGTGAAGATGAGAATGCCAAGCAGGAATTGGAAAAGATCCTCAATGCTTTAACTCCGGCTCAGACTGTTGAAGTGGTTCGCGCATATAGTTATTTCTCGCATCTTGCTAATATGGCGGAAGACCAACATCATATAAGAAGGACCCGTGCACACGAATTGGCTGAATCGCCACCTCGGAACGGTTCCATTGCCAAGGCATTTGAGCGGGCAATATCAGAAGGTGCGACAGCTGAAAGTCTAACCGAGTTTTTTGACGAAGCCAGTATTGGCGCAGTGCTGACCGCGCACCCAACAGAAGTGCGCAGGCAATCTACCATGAAGCGAGAGATCGCTATGGCTGATTTGCTTTCACGCCGTGACCGGGGTGGACTAACCAAGCAGGAACTGGCGGACATAAATGACAAGCTAAAACGCGCTGTTATTATTTTGTGGCAAACCAATATGCTGCGCCAGACAAAACTAACGGTTCTTGACGAAGTTTCCAATGGTTTGAGCTATTACGATCATACCTTCTTTAAAGAGCTACCCAAGCTTTATACAGAAATAGAAGATGACCTTGCTGAACTGTCAGGTAAAAAGCACAAGGGAATAAAATCCTTCTTGAAGACGGGTGCTTGGATCGGTGGTGACAGGGATGGGAATCCTTTTGTTAATGCAGATGTAATGTCGGGTGCAATGCGCAGGCAAAGTGTCAAAGTCATGGAGTTCTACCTTGAACAATTGCACAAGCTCGGCGGTGAACTATCTTTATCAACTCGCATTGTTGATGTTTCTGATGAACTAAAAGAACTGGCAGCAAAATCAGGAGACACATCATCGCATCGTGATACAGAACTCTACCGACGAGCAATCGTTGGCATGTACAACAGGCTTGCCTCGACACTTCGCAAAATTGATAAAACCAAGTCTCCTCGCGCTCCTTTGGCCAAGGCAGATCCTTATTCGTCTAATGATGAAATTATTGCAGATCTGGATATTATTAGAGGCTCCCTGATCAAAAACGGCTCAGAATTCTTGTCCCGTGGACGTTTGAGACATTTGCGCAGGGCGCTTGATGTTTTTGGCTTTTACCTGGCTAGCCTGGATATGCGCCAAAATTCTGATGTGCATGAGCGCCTTGCTGGTGAATTGTTTGAAGCGGTAATGCCAGAACTAAATTACGCCGAGCTTGACGAGGAGGGTCGCATTGATCTCTTGGTTGCAGAGCTTGAAAATAATCGTCCATTGATCCGTCATGATATGACTTACTCAGAAGAAGCCGAAAAAGAACTAGGCATTTTCAAAATGGCGGCAAAGCTGAAAAAGCGTTATGGCGTCGGTGCAATACGTAATTCCATTATCTCAAATGCACAAAGCTCATCTGATCTTTTGGAGCTTACTGTTATTCTCAAACAAACAGGTCTGGTTTCCCCGCAAGGCGAGACAACCATGCATCTTATCCCACTGTTTGAAACAATTGGAGACTTGCAAGCATGTCCTGAAATCATGGACAGACTGTTGTCGATACCACAATATCGAAGGCTGTTGGATGCAATGGGCGGCGTACAGGAAATTATGCTTGGTTATTCTGACAGTAACAAAGATGGCGGGTTTATTACATCAAGTTGGGAGCTCTACAAAGCTGAAATCAAGCTGATTGAGCTCTTCCAAAAACATAAAATAAAACTGCGTCTGTTCCATGGACGCGGTGGGACTGTCGGCCGTGGTGGTGGCCCAAGCTATGATGCAATTTTGGCTCAGCCGAATGGTGCTGTGAACGGTCAATTGCGTTTGACCGAACAAGGTGAGATTATTTCAAGTAAATATACGAATTCGGAACTTGGGCGCCGTAATCTGGAAATTCTTGCAGCAGCAACGCTCGAAGCTTCTTTGCTTCAAGATGCCCGTCCAGAACCAGAAGATGAATATTTATCCGCAATGGATGAAATTTCATTGGGCGCATTTAATAAATATCGTGATCTTGTCTATGACGATCCCGAATTTGTAGAATACTTTTGGAATGCAACGGTAATCAATGAGATTGCCGGATTAAACATCGGATCACGCCCAGCTTCGCGCAAGAAAACCCGCGCAGTAGAAGATCTGCGTGCAATTCCGTGGGTGTTTAGTTGGTCTCAATCTCGATTGATGGTGCCGGGATGGTATGGCTTTGGCAGCGCAGTAAAATCCTATGTCGATAAGCATGGCGATGAAGGACTCCCAAAACTACAAGAGATGTTCAAGACTTGGCAATTCTTCCAGGCTCAACTTTCAAACATGGATATGGTGCTCTCCAAAACAAATATGAGCATTGCAGAACGCTATGCGGATTTGGTACCTGATAAGGAACTGGGATGCCGAATTTTCCGGAAAATTCGTGATGAATGGCAACTCACAGTAGATATGCTTTTTGCAATTACCGGTCAGGAAAAATTGCTGGAATCCAATCCATTGTTGGAACGGTCGATCAAAAATCGCTTCCCTTATCTCGACCCTATCAACCACCTTCAGGTTGAACTAATGCGAAAGTATCGTGCTCAAGATGATGACCAACAGGATGAGAAAATTCTGCGCGGTATTCAATTGACCATCAACGGTATTTCAGCAGGTTTGAGAAACAGCGGCTAAATCAACCGCTTGTCGTTTTCAGAACTTGGCATTAAGGGAATGATGATGAAAAGAGTAGTCAATCAAATTCCCGGGCTTTCAAATGGTCGAAAATAAAATTCTATTAGGCATAGATACAGGCGGACCTTACACCGATGCTGTTCTTTTAAGTGATGAGGCGGGCGTTATTGCAAAAGCAAAATCACTGACCACAAAACATGATTTGGCCATTGGTATTTCAGGTGCCGTTGATGCTGTGCTAGCGCAGTTTGAGGGCGATGTTTGCGAAGTGGCACTGACTTCTATTTCAACAACACTTGCTACAAATGCACTTGTTGAAGGAAAAGGTGGCAGTATCGGACTTGTCATGATCGGCTTTGATGAGAAGGACATGGAAAAATCTGGCTTGAGAGAAGCGCTCGCCGGAGACCCAGTAGTTTTCATCCCTGGTGGGCATGATGTTGCCGGCAATGAGCGCAAGCTTGATATGGCTCTGCTGGATGACTTCATTACTCAACATGGGTGCAATATTTCGGGATTTGCGATCGCGGGATATTTTGCAGTACGAAATTCTTCCCATGAACTAATGGTTCGCGATTTTCTTCAAGAAAGAACGGGTTTGGCAACAACCTGTAGTCATGAGCTTTCATCAAAACTTGGTGGTCCAAAGCGGGCTCTTACAACGGTATTAAATGCAAGACTTATCCCTGTTATTCAGGATTTGATTTTGGCATGTCGTTCGCACCTGGAAAAAACCGGTATCAACTCACCTCTAATGGTGGTTCGGGGGGATGGTGCGCTTGTTGAAGCAGATTTTGCGCTTAAACGCCCGATTGAGACAATTTTATCAGGTCCTGCAGCAAGCTTGGTAGGTGCAAAGTTTTTACTCGGCACAAAAGATGCAATCATTTCAGATATTGGCGGCACAACAACAGATGTTGCCATATTGGAAAAAGGATGGCCTCGAATTGAGCCAGAAGGTGCAAGTGTTGGTGGTTTTACAACCATGGTTGAAGCAGTCGCCATGCATACATTTGGGTTGGGCGGTGATTCAGTCGTTGAAATTGATGATGCGACGAAAACCAAAGTCAAACTTGGACCGCGGCGTCAAATACCCATAAGTTTACTTGCAGTTGATTATCAACAAGAGGTGATGCAAGCTCTTAAGAGACAATCACAGATGGAATATCCTACTCATTTGTGTGTGAAGTTTACCTATCGGGTTGCAGGAACTGAGCAACGCGTAGGTGGTCAAAATCCACGGAACTAAAACTATTTGAAAAACTCGATGATCATCCTCAACCGCTCGATACTCTTCTAAAAGGAGGTTCTGAAGGTGGAACATTAAACAAGCTGGTTTCACGCGGCTTGGCGCAAGTATCTGGATTTACACCATCTGATGCGATGCATGTATTGGGTTTTCAAAATAATTGGGATGCTGGCGCGGCCGAACTGGCAGCAGGTGTTTTATGCAGGGTGCGAGATCGATTTGCCCAGGCAATTGCCAATAACAGCGAAGAATTATGTCAAAACATAAAACAGCAGCTAACAACTCAAAGTAGCAATGTAATCCTGCAGACATGCATGGCTGAAGATGGTGTCAAAATTGGTGAGGGCGCTGCAGACTTAATAGCTCGCTCCCTTGATAGACAGGGAGGTTTCGTGAATTTCTCGCTCAGCCTAGATCGTTCTTTGGTAGGACTTGGAGCTTCAGCAAAGGTCTATTATCCGGAAATTGGTGAGCGTTTATCTTCTGAATGTCTCGTTCCAGAACACGCAGATGTCGCAAACGCCATTGGATCTGTGGCAGGCGAAGTACGTGTTCAGAAAACGGTTACAATTACAAGTTCTGACGGGGGCAGTTCTTTCCAGTTCTTGTCTGGTGGCAACTTGATCAATATGGTGGATGAAAAAGCAGTGATTGAGAAGGTAAAATCTGATCTTCAAGCTGAATTGGCCCAAATGGCCGATGAAGCGGGAGCTCAATCTCCAGTTTTTGAGGAAAATATCTAGGTTCAAGCGCCAACAATTGATGGATCTCGCCATTTTGTGGAAGCAATTATCCACATGAGCGCAACAGGTCGTCCAAAGTTTGATTAAGATCAATAACCGCTAATCAAGTGAATGTTATGAAAAGTGCGACGAAAAGTCGGGTGTGTTTGTTGTTAATGAGTCGCCACCTGTGATTTAAACATGTATTACAGAAAAAAATAATTATTGGGTGATGTTGTGAATTTCCAATCTTTTTTCCTGTCCCGTCTCGAAGAGCTAAAAGAAGAAGGCCGTTATCGTGTCTTCGCTGATCTTGAACGCCATGCAGGCAGCTTTCCTAAAGCTACCCGTTATGTTGATGGCAAGACGGAAGAAGTTACCGTCTGGTGCTCAAATGACTATTTGGGAATGGGACAACATCCATCAGTTTTGGCTGCCATGAAAGAAGCGGTGAGTTCATGCGGTGCTGGTGCAGGGGGTACTCGCAATATTTCCGGTACAAACCATTTTCACGTCAAGCTTGAAGAAGAATTAGCAGACCTTCATGGCAAGGAAGCAGCGCTTCTTTTCACCTCTGGTTATAATTCCAACTGGGCAACACTAGGCACACTAGGTGCTCAAATTCCTGGCTGTGTTATTTTCTCAGACGCCAACAATCATGCTTCAATGATCGAAGGCATTCGCCATTCGAAAGCTGAAAAACGAATTTGGAAACACAATGATGTTGAAGATCTTGACCGGGTTCTTTCTGAGTATGGGCCCGATGTTCCAAAGATAGTTGCGTTCGAATCCATCTATTCAATGGACGGCGATATAGCTCCCATCGAAGCAATTTGTGATGTGGCAGACAAGCATGGCACCATGACATATATCGACGAAGTACACGCAGTTGGCATGTATGGAAACCATGGTGGTGGATTTGCCGAACAAGAAGGCATCGCCCATCGTCTTACAGTAATTGAAGGCACACTTGGAAAAGCCTTCGGTGTGATGGGCGGATACATAACCGCCTCTGTTGAGTTGGTGGATTTTGTTAGAAGCTTCGCCTCTGGTTTTATTTTTACAACTGCATTGCCACCTGCATTGGCTGCGGGAGCATTGGCAAGCATCAAGCATTTGAAGCAAAGTCAGTTGGAACGAGCGCGCCATAAAGAGCGCGTTCAAAAAGTTCGTGCGAGACTTGATGCAGAGGGAATTCCGCATACCCCGAACCCGGGACACATCATTCCGGTGATGGTGCAGGACCCTGTGAAATGTAAATGGATTTCTGACCTGTTGCTCAATAACCATGGCATTTATGTGCAGCCGATCAACTACCCAACGGTTCCAAAAGGCACAGAAAGATTGCGCATTACACCATCTCCCTTGCACACAGATTCAGACATCGAAAACCTTGTTAGTGCACTGTCAGAGCTTTGGTCGCAATGCGCATTAGCGCGTTCAGTTGCTTGATTCATTTTCTTAAGGTCTTGAATCAAGTCTCTTGCTTCAGTCTATGAAATATTGAAAATAAAAGCTTATTTCTGAATCAATTTTATGAAATTTGATTGCCGGTAACCGAAAGGTTTGGATATTTGCGTGTGCCTTCTTTAATAAGGTCGCCAGTAACAGCCTCTTGCCAACGATATCCAACTACGCCGCGAGAAGCCTTTGCGATGACGTTATTGGCGATGGAAACTTGGCCAGTTCCTTCTACAACACTTACGTAAAATCCTGTTCTGGTGTCGCGAATAATATTATTGCTTGCGGACACATTGCGCAGGTATTCTCCCCAACCGAGCAACATGCCAAACTGTGAAGTGCGTTCTATGACATTGCCGGTAACTGCTATATCAGCTTCAACTAAAATGCCGGTACCAAAGATATGTTGTTCTTTGTCATAAGGAACATTTTCATGAATGTTACGGACAAGGTTATTTGAGCAAACTGACAGTCGTCCACCATGATCAAGGTTTGCGATAGAAATTCCTCGCGCGGCACCGTCAACAATATTTCCGGAGATCAATGCGCCCTGAAAAGCGAATTCAGAGTAGACAGATGTCTCCCCGGCGCGAAGACAGGTGTTGTTTGTTATCTGGATATTGCTGCAAGAATTAGATCTTATAGATGAAAAGGCACAGTCAGAAATATGGTTGTTGGAGATCATCACGCCATCTGCCTGCCAGGTATTTATGCCATTCCCATATTGGCCGGTGCCACCCATTACTGCTGAAATAAATTTAACACGGTTATTGGTGATGATCGTATTGTCCGCACCTACATCTCGCCGGTAAACCAGAATACCCGCATTGGCACATTCTGAAACAACGTTGTCAGAAATCATCAGGCCTGTGTTTGCCTGACCAACTATGCCAGCTGTTCCGACAGCAGTATCGATTTGGTTTTTGGAAATGCGGCCAGCAGAATTTGAAACTTCAATTCCCGATTTAGATGCATTGGTGATGTTGCAATTTTGGATGCTTACATGTTTGACGTTCACAATACCCAGATTTGCCTCCGCATAGTCCTTTACGGGTAGGAGACTACCATCAAGACTGATCCCATCCAGCTCAACATGATTTGCATTTTCCGCGTAAAGAAAATGATCACCACCAGCATATTCCAGTTTTGTTGCCCCATTAATGCCGTGCAATCTGGTATTTTTGGGTAGGGTGAGGTTTGAAACCTTGTATCGGCCAGGTTCTATGAAGACAGCCTGATTGTTTTTTGATGCAACATCCACGATTTTTTGTAGTTTTTTCCCTTGATCGCTAACTGCACCTGCCCGAAGTCCCTCAGAATTTGCATTAATCCCGCTGCTAACGGAGCGTGCAGACGCAACATTTGCTGTTAAAGCAATTGAACTTGCCCCTAAACCTACAAGGAAATTTCTGCGTGCGAGCATGTTTTACCTTACCTTTGGGTATTTTTATGCAGGAAACATGCCATTTTCTTGAAATCAGGCTTTGCGATTGTCTCAATTATACCCATCCTACTCCAAAACCCGAATGTTTTGGTGTGATATGATACGA
>JAALLB010000017.1 GCA_011087745.1 Hyphomicrobiales bacterium
AAGCCTGAAACGTCAACCCCAAATAATCAGATTTTCAAGGACTCGGAGTATACCATAAAAAAGTTTGTGAAATCTGAACGAAAGCTGAGCGCTTCCACTTATAGGAATGATTTTATCACTAGAGTTAACAAATCGTTGCAAAATCTGGCGTTTGGCTGATTTACTCCGTGTAGCCTTTTAGCTCACCCTTGATCACATAGCGCAGAATATCAACGATTTCGTCAGCCGTTTGTGCAACTGCCAGGGCAGAAGCATCAACTTCTTTTAACGGGTGATCGTGTTCGGGCTGATGCATGATGATAGATGGTTTTCCAAGCGCGGAAGCAAAACCTGCATCAAATGCTGCATTCCACTGCTTGTATTTATCGCCAAAACGAACAATTACGATATCAGCTTCCTGGATTAACGTGCGGGTGCGGATTGCATTAACCTGCGCGCCTTTGCGGTCATGCCAATATTTGTTGGGTTCTTCACCCAAAATCGCGACACCGCAATCATCGGATGCTTCATGATGGGTTACGGGAGATGAAAACGAGACGGGAAGCCCGGCTTTTTTACAACCCGCTTCAATCTGCTCACGCCAATCAGTGTGAATTTCGCCAGATAGATAAAGGTTCCAGGTTTTCATATGCTTGTTTCCTTAACCATAAATTTTTGAGAAATCGGCAACGGTTTGTGTTGCTGTGCGAATGCGAACCAGAAGTGCCAAACGGTTGGCACGGATATTTTCATCGTCATCATTGACCAAAACATCTTCAAAGAAATTATCAACGGGTGTACGCAAAGTGGCAAGTGCTGACATGGCACTTTCGAAGTCTTCTGAATCCACCGCTTTTGCAGCATTTTTTGATGCCAGATCAATTGCGGAGTTAAGCGCTTTATCCGGTTCAACTTTCAAAAGATCAGTAGAAACTTCGCCAGCAATTGCTGTTCCCTTTTTTTCTTCGGCAGCCAAAATATTCGCCGCGCGTTTATAGCCAGCAAGCAGGTTTTGACCATCGTCTGAATCAACCAGTTTTTGCAGTGCTTCTGCTTTTCTTGAGATGATGAGCAGGTCATCTGATGCCGGCGTAATCACCGCATCTATCAGATCATGGCGAATACCCTTGTCGCGCAGATAAACTTTCAAGCGATCATGGAAAAATGATAGGAGGTCCTCATTTGCTTTGGAGAGAAGAGGCAAACGAATTCCATTTTCCAGCAGCAACCTGATAACCCCCAAAGCTGCGCGCCTTAACGCATAGGGGTCTTTTGAACCGGTTGGTTTTTCGTCAATTGTCCAAAAGCCAACCAGCGTATCAAGTTTATCTGCCAGCGCTACGCTCACGGAGACAGAATCGCTCGGTACATCATCAGATGGGCCCAAAGGTGAATAATGTTCCTGGATGGCAAGTGCCACAGACGCATTTTTGTTGGTGCGCTCAGCATAGTAGCGACCCATAAGCCCCTGCACTTCCGGAAATTCGTAGACCATCGCCGAGTTTAAGTCTGCCTTACAAAGTTGCGCTGCTTCCTTTGCCAGTTTTGCATCCGCGCCCACGATTGGTGCCAGCTCTTCTGCCAAAGCAACGATGCGGCCTACTCGCTCACCTTGTGTTCCTAGTTTGGCATGGAAGGTTACTGCATCCAGTTTTTCAATCCATGGGCTGAACCCTTCATCAGAATTGATCTGATGCAAATCGCTTTCCCAGAAGAATTTGGCATCTGACAGGCGCGCATTTACAACCTTGCGATTGCCGCGAATAACTTCTGCACCGCCATCGGAGGGTTGAATGTTTGAAACCAGAAAGAACTTGTTGGTGAGTTTTGCTTCTGCGGGATTGGAAATCACAAAACATTTTTGGTTTTCACGAATGGTCAGTTGAATAACTTCTGCTGGAATATCCAGAAACTCTTCATCAAACTCGCCCATCAAAACAACAGGCCATTCTACAAGACCGGAAACTTCATCGAGAAGCTTTGGATCATTGACCAGTTCAAGACCCTGAGCAAAGGCAAGATTCTTAGCTTCAGCTTCGATCGTTTCCTTGCGGGTATCAGCGCCCAGCATGACAAATGCTTTTTCAAGCTTTGCGGCATAATCATCGAACCGCTGAACTTCAAATTCAGCTGGTGCCATAAAACGATGGCCTCGAGTTTGGTTACCAGCCTTGATGCCATCTACCTCAAACGGGACAACTTCCATCTCTTCGGTCTTAGGGCCAAACAAGCAAATCATCGACTGCAATGGGCGAACCCATTTCAGTGATCCGCTATCAGAAGAACTTGCACCCCATCGCATGGATTTTGGCCATGGGAATCCTTTAATGATACCTGGCATTATTTCAGCAATAATATCGGCGGCTTCACGGCCGGGCTTTTCAATTACTGCCACATAAAAATCACCCTTTTTCGGATCGTTTTGCACTTGAGCCTGGTCAATCGATTGAAGTCCTGCACCGCGCAAGAAACCTGCGATTGCCTGTTCTGGCGCATCGGTTCTCGGGCCTTTTTTCTCTTCCCGGATATCTGCTGATTTTGCAGTTAAGCCACGAATATCCAGAGCAAGCCTTCGCGGTGTCCAATATTCTTTTGCGCCTTCATAGGTAAGGCCTGAATCCACTAGAGCATTGGTTACAGCAGCGCGTAAATCGCCAGCTACTTTTCGCTGCATACGAGATGGAATTTCTTCGGAAAAGAGTTCTAATAAAAGATCAGGCATTAAAGACAACTGTTGCTGAATGAAACTGTATCAGCGACATAGCAAGGCTTGCCCCAAATGTCACCACTCAACTGACAATTGATCAGCTATTGGAATGACTTCCGTCACAAAATGGATCTTTGCCAGTTGCCTTGCATGTACAGAAGAATTTTGGACCATCTGCTTCAGCGGTCCACTTAACTGGAGACATGCCGGTTTCTTTATGGGAACCATCACAAAACGGTTGCTTTGATGATTTGCCACAACTACACCAAAAATAGGATTTTCCTGCTTCAACCTCAACACGAATTGGGCTATCGCCTGCACGTTCTGGTTTATCCATTTGTCATCTCCCTTTTTGTTACGTTTTTGTTCGCTTCAAATGTTCATCGAGGCGCGGCATAATTTCCACGAAATTGCACGGCATATGGCGGTAATCCAACTGCTTTACAAGTATGCCGTCCCATCCGTCCTTGCAGGCACCTGGAGATCCTGGCAGGCAAAAGATGAAGGTTGCACCCGCAACTCCGCCGGTCGCTCTTGATTGAATGGTAGAAGTTCCAATTTTGTCATAACTCAGACGATGGAAGGTTTCAGAAAACCCGTCCATGCGTTTTTCAAAAAGCGGCTCAACAGCATCTGGCGTTACATCGCGACCAGTAAACCCTGTGCCACCCGTAGTGATAACCACATCAACGTTGCTGTCATCAATCCAGCTTTTAACTTGTGCCTGAATCGCTGGAATATCATCGGTGACGATCTGCCTATCCGCGAGCTTATGGCCTGCTGCGTTTATCCGATCTGACAGCGTTTTACCTGATTTATCCTCATCCAAACTGCGCGTATCAGATACAGTCAGCACGGCAATGCTGACGGGTATAAAATCTCTTGTTTCATCAATTCTGGACATGGATCACCTTACGAAACAGTTGTCGTGGTTACAACGCACCACCAGGCAGGGTTTTGTTTTTGAATCTGATTTGTTGCTTCTTGCGCCAGCTGTTGAGTTGAATAAAGACCAAAACACGTAGCGCCAGATCCGCTCATGCGTGCCAATTGAGGTTCAGTTTTTTGCAATGCGTTTAAAACCTCTTGAATGCTTGGCTCAATTTCAATCGCCGGCGCCTGCAAATCATTGCGCATGGCATTTATTTCCAAAACACTTGAGAGAACCTTCGGTTGATCGTTGAAAATTGGTGTGTTGTTTTTCGTTGCCAATCGATTGAAAATCTCTGGTGTGGAAACTTCTACACGCGGATTTATCAATACAATGTTGACTGATGCTTTACTCTCAAGCAATGTTACTTCATCTCCGATACCTTGCGCTCGTAAAGGTTTAGAATGAAGACACATGGGAACATCTGCGCCCAATTCAAGAGCAAGGTTTTCAAACTTTATTTCGCTTCCCCAAAATTCCTGCAGGGCAATAAGCGTTGCAGCCGCATCCGCAGATCCACCTCCCATGCCACTTGCAATCGGCAGGTTTTTGGTAAGCTTGATTTCAACCGGCTGTGGTTTCCCATGCTTTTCTGCAACTTGATTTCCAAGCGCCAATGCTGCTCGGCTTACCAGGTTATTCCTGCCTTTATCCAATCCCTTTGCAAATGGACCCTCAATGACAAGGCTCACCAGACTGGAGGCATCTAGTGCTTCATTAATACTGATTTGATCGCCAAGCTGCGTGAAGACCACCAAACTGTCCAGCAAATGATAACCATCACTTCGCTGCCCGGTTATATGCAGAGCAAGATTTATTTTTGCATGGGCTGTTCGCACAAGCATTATTCAGCCTTTGCAGCGTCTTTCTCATCAGCGTGCAGGCCTTCTTTGAGCTTTTTTTCAATCGCTTCAGGATTATCAGGCGGTGTTTTCGATGCAAGCGCTATGTTCCACTGAAAAGTTGCTTCCAGCTTTCGGCCAACTTGCCAATAAGCATCACCCAAATGATCATTGATCGTTGGATCTTGCGGCATCAATTGAACAGCTTTTTCCAGCTCTCGAACAGCTTCTTCATATTGACCCAAGCGATAATGTGCCCAGCCAAGACTATCGACGATGAACCCGGAACGTGGGCGAAGTTCAACAGCCTTGCGGATCATGTCCATACCCTCGTCAAGATTAATACCTTGGTCAATCCATGAATATCCAAGGTAATTGAGAACCTCTGGTTGATTGGCAGAAAGATCAAGCGACTTCAAGAAGCTTGGCTCGGCTTTGTCCCATTTTTTAAGCCGTTCATTGGCAATACCTCTTCTGAAGTAAAGGTTCCAATGGTAAGACTTTGCATCACCAACAACCGCAACAGCCTTATCGTATACGTCAGCTGCTTCCTGGTAACGTTCTTCACGACTAAAAACGCTACCAAGCGTCATATAACCTGTCAGATCAGTTGGATCCGTTTCAATGAGTGCCTTAAGTTCCTTGATGGCTTCTTCTTTTTTATCAAGCCTTGAAAGATTGGTCGCTTTTTCCAGTCTTGCAATTCTAACAAACGGTGAAGTTTCATCTACTTCGCTGTAGTAAGTATTTGATTTTTCGTAATCGCCCTGTTGCAAATAAAGTTCTGCGAGTGCGATTTGAATCACATCGCTCTTCGGCGCAAGTGAGTTTGATATTTGCAGATAGGTCTTGGCGTAGTTTCCAGCACCATCGCGTCTGATTGCAGTCGCGATGTTATAAAAAAGTTCAGCCATACCCTGCTGAGGTGTCGTTAAAAGCGGCTTAAGAATTTCACCTTCAGCAAGTTGTTTGTTAATGCGCTGAAATGGTGAATGGCTTGGCAACAATGAAAGCCCTAAATCCAGCACTTCTTGTGCTTTTTCCTTGTCACCCGCTTTATTACGATTGCGAACCATCGCTTCAACTGCGCGAATATAGGTTTCCGTTAAAACTGAAATCACGGCCCTGTTGTCAATTACAGTTTGAAAATGCTCTGCAGCTACATCTTGCTGACCGCCAGCATTAGCAATTAGGCCTGAATGGTAGCTTTTCATTACAGAAATCCATTCCGGACCATCAAGCTCTGCAACGCGGGCCAGTGCTTTGTCTGTTTCGCCAACTCCTTGAAGCGCCCATGCATGAGTTATTTCACGCAGGGCTTTATCAAGATCAACACCTGAGACATCTTTGAGCGAATTAATGGTATTGTTCCAAGAACGCTTTCGCATCGATTCTGCTGCCAAAACATATCCGGCCAGATTTTGGCTGGTACCTAGATTGGGAGTGTTTCTGGCAATTTCTGCAGCTTCCAACATGCTGCCATTGCTAACGAGCGCAATAAACAATTCCTTCTTCAAGTTTGCATCTTCGGGATCAAGCGCCAGAGCACGCTCTAGAAATTTTACTGCATCATCATCATCGTTATCATCAATTGCAACTTGGGCTGCCAAAAAACTACCGGAAAGACCCGTTGAACTAACGGTATCTACCAATTCCTTATTTGCCTGGGCATAAGATGTCGACAAGATTACCGTCGATGCCAGCAAAGAAGCGGATAGTAACTGGATAATTTTAGTTTTCATAAAGATACGACCTGACTTCAAGTTATTTATTCGTTCCCAACGACATACAAAACATGGCGCTTTTACGGATAATAAGCAAGTTTGCAGGCAATCTAATAAAAAGTACTTAACAAGCGCGTGATGAAGCGCACAAAGTTTTGGTTATGTTGCGCGACTTATGCAAAATTCCAGCACCTCTATCAAAGCATCTTTGTGTTCGCTATCCGGCATTGTACCAAGAGCATCCCTTGCCATTTCTACATAATGACGCGCACGAGCAACTGTATCTGATATAGCATCGTGATGGACCAATATCTCCAAAGCTTTTTCTAGATGTTCATCATCCGTTTTGCCATCAACGACGGCATCATGCCAGAATTGGCGTTCCTCATCGGTTCCTCTTCTATAGGCAAGCAGAACCGGCAGTGTAACTTTTCCTTCACGGAAATCATCGCCGGTATTCTTACCCAAATCTCCAGCGTTACCACCATAATCCAGCGCATCGTCAATCAGTTGAAATGCAAGACCAAGATTGTTTCCGTAAGAGCGCAATCCATTGATACTCGAAGGTGAACCTTTAGCAATGATCGGGCCAACCTCAGCTGCTGCAGCAAATAGTGCGGCCGTTTTTGAACGTATTACTTCAAGATATTCATCTTCTGTTGTTTCAAGGTTTTTAGCTGTTTGAAGTTGCAAGACTTCACCTTCAGCAATTACGGTTGCCGCATGAGAAAGCACATCAAGAACTTCCAGAGAACCAACTTCAACCATCATTCTAAATGCCTGGCCTAATAAGAAATCGCCAACCAGAACACTTGCCTCATTGCCCCATAACATTCGTGCAGCAAGTTTACCGCGGCGCATGTCACTTTCATCAACAACATCATCATGCAAAAGCGTAGCGGTGTGCATAAATTCAACACTGGCGGCCAGAGTGATATGACCTTCACCTTCATAGCCGCACATTTGAGCAGCTGCCAATGTGATCATTGGTCGAAGACGTTTGCCGCCAGAATCAATTAAGTGCTTTGCGACTTCCGGGATCATCTCCACCTCTGATCCGGTCTTGGACAGAATAAGAGAATTCACCCGCTTCATATCTTCTTCGACAAGCTGCATCAAAGGTGCGATGCTTGCTTTTGCGAGTTTTTTGTTATCGATGGAAACTACAACGCCAGACATTTTTAATCCTTTTTGCTATATCTGGAAAATAAGGCTCTCGGCGCGCTCATACAAGTGCTATTTTGAAGCAGGCAACTTCTATTTTAGATAACGACATCGTTATTTCATATAATTCCATGCTGGTGCTAAAAAATGCTAGTTGAATATCAAGGTATCAATGCTAAGAAATAGCCATGAAAGAACTATTGGCTACCAATAACCTCGTGACTATTTCCTTTGTTGAATCCCTTCTTGATGACGCAGATATCGACTTTCTAGTTTTAGATCAAAATATGAGTATTTTGGAGGGGTCGTTAGGGATTATCCCGAAGCGCATCATGGTTACCGAGGCAAGTCTGCGTGCTGCTAAGCAATTGCTGGAAGATGCAGGACTTGAAAAGGAAATTACTAGTCGATAGTCCTTTTTGACTTTGGCCAGTTTGAGAAGTGATTGGCATGACGAGAGCAAATTCAAAAACCGATTGGCAGGATGGAAATTCCGAGACTGTTATGAAAACAAGCCGCGATAAACTTCATGCAGGAGCTTTTGAAGCTATACAACCTTCTGAGCGTGGTAACAGGAGTGGAATGGATGCTCTGCTTCTTGCTGCTGCTCTACCAGAAGATTGCAGTGGAACACTTGCTGATTTGGGTGCAGGAGCTGGAGTTGCAGGACTTGCTGCACTTAATTTAAATCGTGATTTGGATTTGCTTGCGGTCGAAATAAACCCGGAAATGGCTGATCTTGCTCGAAAAACACTTCAATGCAGCAGCAATTCGAAGTTTCTAGGAAGAGCAAAAGTCATCGAACATGATGTAACATCGAGTGGGGTAGATCGGTTAAAGGCTGGTCTTGCACCAGATAGCGTCCATCATGTCATCATGAATCCGCCCTATAACTCTTCACACGATCGGGCACCGAAAGATTCCCTTAAAGCACAGGCTTTCATGATGGGTGATGGGGGAATAGATGCATGGTTCCGCACAGCAGCTGCAATTTTGCGGCCAGGTGGGACAATCGCAATTATCTATCGAACAAAAAACCTTGGTGAAGTTCTTGCCTGTTCTCAGGGGCGTTTTGGTGGACTTGAAATCATGCCAATCCATTCTCGCGCAGATGAGGCCGCAAAACGCGTCCTTGTGAGGGGAACACGCGGATCTCGTGCTCCAATGGCGATTGTCCCGGGGTTTGTTGTTCACAATATGGATGGGACTTTTACAGATGAAGCCGATGCTATTTTTAAAGGAAAATTTCATCTTAATTTCGTCGGCTAAGGAAAATCCTTGCAAAAGGCGCATTGCCGAACCATCTATAGTTCAACGATGAATTATATTGTAAGATTGCAATTATGAATTTTAGAAAATACTTGCCAGGCAAACTTGGCAAAAAAGAAGTGTCTATTCCGGTTGTTCGCTTATCAGGAGCAATTGCCGCATCAAGTGGACCGTTAAACCGTACATTATCTCTTGCAGGTGTTGGTCGACTGCTCGAAAAGGCGTTTGGCGACAAACAGGCGCCTGCTGTTGCACTTGTTATTAATTCACCTGGCGGTTCACCTGTTCAATCACGCTTGATGTATCAGCGCATTCGGGAACTGGCAGATGAAAACGAGAAAACTGTTCTAGTCTTTGTTGAAGATGTGGCAGCTTCGGGCGGATACATGCTGGCAATTGCCGGTGATGAGATTTTTGTTGATAAAACATCAATTGTTGGTTCCATTGGTGTGGTTTCAGCAAGCTTTGGCTTTGACAAGGCAATCGAAAAACTTGGTATTGATCGCCGTGTTTATACGGCAGGAAAAAACAAGGTTTCACTTGATCCATTTCAACCGGAAAAGAAAACCGACATTGCATATATCAAGGAACTGCAGCTCGAAATCCACAAGGTGTTCATTGATATGGTGGAAGCACGACGGGGTGCCAAACTTAGTGATGATCCGGATATTTTTACCGGTAAATTTTGGACCGGGCTTCGCGGAAAGGAACTTGGACTGGTTGATGGATTTGGTCATGTTGGCACAATTATCAAGCAACGTTACGGTAAAGATGCCAAGCTTAAACTGATGACACAGAAAAAGGGTCTTTTGGGTCGTGGTGGTACACAGGGTATATCTATTGGAAGCGAAGCTGCATCAAGTCTGGTGGATGCAAGTATCATGAGTGCCGAAGAAAAAGCATTGCGGGCTCGTTACGGATTATAACGTATTAGGGAGGAAGTTTCATGCCACAACTGATTGCCATAGGTCTAATTGGCGGAGTGGTTTGGTATGGCTACAGAGCCTTTAAACGTGAGATGGACCGCATTAACAAAGAAACCCGCGCAGCCGAAAAAAAAGCAAAAGAGCAAACCGTTTTAAAGCAGGACAAAGACGGTGTTTATCGCCCGATTGATGATGAATAAGAGGCTAACTAAGTAGTTAGCCCTTCAGTAGCACCTGCATTTGCTTCAGCAACCATTTCCGGATTGTAATATTCACCAGTGTTAACCACTTGCGCCGTTGCGTACTGAAAATTTTCCATCTCATTTTGCGGCACTGCTGCCCGTACAAATATCCGTATCACGACAAAAATTGCGAAGGAAGCCGAGAGTAACAAGAGTATCCACATAAACATTTTCACCGGCAAAAACTGGAGTAAAATTGTTGAAATTAGTGGAATGACAAAGGCCCCCACAGACCATACAATCATCAATGTTGATGATAAAAATACGTAGTGTTTAGGGTCAGCTCGATCGTTAGCAAGTGCGCTTGATACCGAATAAAAGGTTTCGATAGAGCCCGACCAAAGAGCAAACATTAATATCAACCAGAAAAAGTTCAGATTTGATTCTGTCAGAATTGCAACAACTCCCAGAACGCTGGACATCACTGCCACGGTGAGCAGAATATGTCGTCGATCAACCCGGTCCGATGCAGCGCCCATCGGCAATTGCACGACGAGTAAACCGAGCTGCATCATCAACATTAGCAGCCCGATGTCTGAAGCCGTGTAATCCAGTGTACCTGCATAAACAGGTGCCAAACCTTGAAGGGTTATTGTTAGGCCGCCCACACACATCATACCCATCAGCCCAACTGGTGAAAGCTTCCAGAGTTTGCGAACCTGAATGTTAAAACCTTCGGGAGGTTCTGGTTGTGGAAGTCTTGTCAGGCCAACAGGGAAAATTGCCAAGGTCACAAGACCAATACAAAGCGCCATTGGCACATTGCTTTCAATATCCATGAACCCAATGCTATAGGACCCAAGCCCCATGGAGACGACGTAAAGTACGTAGAATGTTGTAATCACACGACCACGATTATCATCTGTGCAGGAATTATGGAGCCAGCTTTGAACAACGATGAAAACACCATTGGTTCCAAAGCCGTAAATGACCCGGGCAAAAATCCACACATAAGGGCTGTCAAACAACAAAATGATCAAAAAAGACCAGATGATTAACGCATAAACCACCATGAAAACGCGAGCATGACCTGAAAGTCGCAACAAATAGCCGACAACCAAGCACCCAAATAAGCCGCCAAAGGACAATGCCGGGAACATCGCAGATGCAACCCAGGGTTCAAACCCCTTGCTGGAAAGCGTGACTGGAATATAGGCAAATGCAAGACCAGAAGCTGCTGCCATCATCATGGTTGAAATGATAATGCCGGACATGGCAACAGGCGTAGCGCTGACGCGTACCTCTGTTGTCTCTATGATGGTTTCTTCTTCCATTTCAGCCTTAAAACTTGCTCGACTATTTTGTGTAGGCTCTACCTGAATGGGCTCGAATGGAATTTCAAATTACGGCATAAATGTCGTATTGGAATTAGTCTGTAAAATGATAAAACTTGACCCTTGCAAACAATTCGCTAAACCTTCGATAACCAATTTACAAATTGACCCGGACTTTGAAAAATGACTGCCTCTGCAGAAAAACTTGCTGATCACATGCACCCTACCCGTTCGTTTCAGGGTTTGATCCTGACCCTTCATAATTATTGGGCTGATCATGGCTGTGTTGTGTTGCAGCCATATGACATGGAAGTGGGAGCAGGAACATTTCATCCGGCAACGACGCTACGGGCGCTTGGACCAAAACACTGGAAGGCAGCTTATGTGCAGCCTTCGCGCCGACCAACAGATGGGCGTTATGGCGAAAACCCGAACCGCCTGCAGCATTATTATCAATACCAGGCGTTGTTGAAGCCATCGCCGCCCAACATGCAAGAGCTTTATCTTGGTTCGCTTGAAGCCATAGGCATTGATCCAATGCTGCATGATATTCGGTTTGTCGAAGATGACTGGGAAAGCCCGACGCTTGGAGCCTGGGGTCTTGGCTGGGAAGTTTGGTGTGATGGTATGGAAGTCTCTCAGTTTACTTATTTCCAACAGGTTTGCGGATTTGAATGTTCGCCCGTTGCGGGTGAGCTAACCTATGGCCTTGAACGGCTAGCGATGTATGTACAGGACGTTGACAATGTTTATGATCTGAATTTCAACGGCCAAGAGGGTGATGCAAAGATTTCCTATGGTGACGTGTTCCAACAAACAGAACGCGAATATTCTCGCTGGAATTTTGATGTGGCAGATACTGATACGCTTTTAAAACATTTTGAAGATGCAGAAGCTGAATGTCAGAACACTTTGGCGCAAGATGATATCGATCCTAAAAGCGGCAAGAAAATCGTCATGGCCCATCCTGCTTATGACCAGGCAATTAAAGCCTCACATGTATTTAACCTGCTTGATGCACGCGGTGTCATATCTGTAACCGAACGCCAAAGTTACATATTACGGGTTCGTAAATTAGCGCAGGCGTGTGGCGAAGCATTCTTAAAGACTGAAGCAGGCGGGGCTTGCGGTGTCTAAGCCAGCAAACCGGCTCGACGTTTTAAAACTGGAAATACTCCATATCTGGAATAAATTCACGCTTCAAAATCGTTTTAGAGAGAAAGCTGCCAAGCTTGAATTCAACAAGGTTTTGGCTTCATTAACATCAAAAGACATTGCTTTGGATATAGGTGCGAATGTAGGCGAGTTTACAATTCCGCTCGCTGAAACAGGCGCACAGGTTTTTGCAATCGAACCAGATCCACATGCGTTTTCTATTTTACAAAAATCTACTTCAGGCTTTTCAAATGTCACTCTGATCAATGCTGCAGCCTCTGACAAAGACGGCCAGACGATGCTTTATCGTTCCAGCGCGTTTGATAAATCACCGGATCGATTGACAAAATCATCTTCGCTTTTTGCGGATAAGAAAAATGTATCAGAGACAAGCGGCTTTGAAGTTCAAACAATCGACTTTTGTGCATTTTTGAAAAAACTCAACTCACCTGTGAAGCTTATGAAAGTGGATATTGAAGGCGCAGAAGTGCCGCTGTTTGAAAATATTATTCAACAAAATCTTGGAGCACTCATTGGGCACGCCTTTGTTGAAACCCATGAGCGTGACATTCCGCAGATTGCTCACAGAACCAAACTCTTGAAGCAACGCACTGCGAGTTTGAAAAACCCAACCATAAACTGGGATTGGCATTAACCAACAAATGGTCGCTTTCCTGTGCTATAATCTCTTTATTCACTTTCAAGGAGGAATTATCATGGCAATGCATGGGCATTTTTATTGGAATGAACTCAATACGCGTGATCCCAAAAAAGCGATGGCATTTTACGGACAATGCATGGACTGGACATTTGAAAAAATGGATATGGAGAGCGGCGGCAAATATTATATTTGCAAGAATGGAGATGCTATGGTTGGCGGAATTTTTACCATGCCCAGCCCGGATTTTGAAGGCATTCCTGAACACTGGTTTTCGTACATAGCAGTAGATGACATCGATAAGCGTATTGAAACAGCTTTAGCCGCTGGTGGTGCGCTTGTTCGAGAACCTTTTGAGATACAAGGAACCGGGCGAATTGCTATCGTGCAAGACTCCAATGGGGCCAATCTAGGTTGGATGACGCCGGCAGCTGATTAAGCATGATTTAAGTTACAACTTTTAAGCGACACAATTCATGATTAAGTTCTCTTGCATAACTATCAAGGAAGAAAAACATGTCTGTAGCACGCGTAACTGAAGTCATTTCATCGTCCAAGAAAAGTTTTGATGATGCAATCGAGAAAGGCGTGAAACGCGCTTCCAAGACACTTAAGAATGTACAGGGCGCATGGATCAAGGATCAAAAATGCACTGTTGAAGATGGCAAAATTGTTGAATATCGCGTTGTAATGAAAATTACCTTTGTTCTTGCAGATTGATATATCTGACTATAAATTCAAAGGCGCCTTCCAATGTGATGGCGCCTTAAATTTTGGCAAAAAAAGAGTTCTGTAAAATTGCCAGTTTAAGAAGCTTGCCCCAGTTTCTCAAACATTAAAACAGAACCCATAATATGAAAGCAAGTTCATATCACGAATCAAAAATGTCATCTATACCCATCCTACTCCAAAACCCGAATGTTTTGGTGTGATATGATACGA
>JAALLB010000018.1 GCA_011087745.1 Hyphomicrobiales bacterium
AAGCCTGAAACGTCAACCCCAAATAATCAGATTTTCAAGGACTCGGAGTATAGGTCATATCCGGCAGAGGATTTACGTGTGCGTACACCTGTTTTTACGGCGCTTCCATCCGGCATAACAAAGGTCATGCAAATTACATTTTCCCGCATTGTGCCATACCTAACAGCATTCGTACCTGAAGCCCGTGTTGCAGCCATCCCGCCTAAAGATGCATTGGCACCCGGATCAATTGGAAAAAAACCCTGTATCGCGCAAATACTCGTTCAAGGCTTCGCGGGTT
This sequence comes from Hyphomicrobiales bacterium, assembly GCA_011087745.1. Lineage (GTDB taxonomy): Bacteria > Pseudomonadota > Alphaproteobacteria > Rhizobiales > Rhizobiaceae > JAALLB01. The sequence continues at coordinate 281 of JAALLB010000018.1, forward strand.
ACACCGGGCTGTACAACGCAATCAAGGTCCTCCGCATTGACCTTGAGCACCTCATTCATATCGTTAAGGTCGATGGAAACTCCTCCGGCAGGAGCGTTCACTCCCCCTTCAAGAGAAGTGCCGGTTCCAAATGGGATAATCGGTACCTTGTATTCAGCACATACGTGCACAACTTGTTGAACATCTTCAGTCGATTTTGCAAAAACCACTGCATCCGGCAGCTGCGACGGAATGTAGGTCATTGTGTGCGTATGTTGTTCAAGCAGCGCCTGTGAAGTTTTAAACTGCTCACCAAAACGCTGTTTCAAAACAGAAAGTGCTGTTTCAATCCCCGATTCATTACGTTCGAGTGTTTCCAAATCTCTAAGAGCCACGGTTTCTCCTCCCGTATTGGCTAATTGCCCCCTATTGATAAAGAACACGGCCACCAGTTGCAATTAAGAATAACGGAAATTTGTGTTTCCCTTGCGTAGACTCAAAGCTTGTGAAAGGGTTGAAAAAAACAAACCCGGTCGGGGAAAATGCCGGAAATTTTAAAAAACTTACCATCGCTGATCTATAAATGGATTGAACCGAACTTATCGAGCTTCAACGCAGACAGGCAATTGCCTGTTTGGTTTGCCGCATTGGTTATCGGAAGTGCTGTTTCAATTGCTGCAATTATTTTCCGTGAAGCTATTGGGCTTGTTCAGTGGACTTGGCTGTATGATCGAACAGAAAATGTAGTAACCGCCGCCATTGATACCCCATGGTACATAATATTGTTTGCACCTGTAATTGGTGGAGCAATCGTTGGTTGGATCCTCATAAATTTTCTGCCTTTGAGACGTACAGGTGGAATTCCGGATGTAATTGAAGCACGAGCTATTGATGGCCGCGATATTGATATGAAGTCAGCGCTAATATCCGCGGGCACCACCGCTGTTTCCCTTGGTGCCGGTGCAAGTGCTGGCCGCGAAGGCCCAATGGTGCATTTGGCAGCCGCCATTGCAACATGGTTTGCAAAAATCATGAATGTACCGCGAGGCTCACAGAATACCCTTCTGGCTAGTGGAACCGCGGCGGCTGTTTCCGCATCATTTAATGCTCCCATAGCAGGTGTGCTTTTTGCCCATGAAATAGTTCTTGGACATTATTCAAGGCGTTCATTTGTACCAATTGTAATTGCAGCGGTTAGTGGCACAATTTTCTCCAGACTGTGGTTTGGTGATATCGCGGCCTTTGAAATTCCAGATTACCAAATTACATCCTATTGGGAGTTTCCAGCCTTTGCAGTTCTGGGTTTGGTCTGTGCACTGGTTTCAGTTATTTTCCAATTCGCACTGGTGGGCACAGACTACGTAGCAAGAAACATCAACATCAGTTTATTTTGGAGACCGGTTGCGGGTGGCTTTCTTATTGGTGCTATAGCACTTTTCTTTCCAGAAATTTTGGGCGTCGGCTATGAAGCAACTGATATGGCGCTAAAAAACCAATTGGGCCTGCAATTATTGCTTGCCCTGCTCGTAGCAAAAACAGCAGCAACGGCAATTACAATTGCATCACGGTTTGGCGGAGGCGTTTTTTCTCCCGCACTATATCTATGTGCGATGACAGGTGGTGCTTTTGGCTTAATGGCTTCATCAGTATTCTCCGAGCTCGCTTCTAGTCATGGCCTTTATGCAATTCTCGGCATGGGAGCGGTTGCAGCTGCAGTACTTGGCGCACCCTTTTCAACAACGATGATCGTTTTTGAACTCACAGGTGGCTATACCCTATCCATTGCCCTCCTTTTGGCGGTTTCTATTGCAACAGGCATAAACCAGGCAATTCATGGCCACTCATTATTTGAATGGCAATTGGAGATGCGCGGATTATTCTTCCGGGACGGCCCACATAAATATGTCATGCGTTCCAACAAGGTGAAGGATTTTATGACACTTCTCGAACAAGATGCTGAACCAGTCCACCTTGAAAAACAGGGTGACGAAGAACCAGTATTCTTGCAAGAAAATGACAGCCTGGAAAAAGCGCTACGGATGTTTGATGATAGCGGCTTGCCTGATTTACCGGTGGTTGATGTAAAAAGTGACAACATCATCATTGGTCATGCGACGCAAATTCGAGCCTTGTCGCATTTCAATAAGGCATTGGTTGCCGCGAGCGAAGAAGAACACAGAGGCTAAGTCCCTCATACCAAATTTTCATTATGCATCTGGCATTTTTGTCGATTGACAGTTTCCCGTTTGTCGGGCCCAATGTTGAAAGGAGCTCGAGCTCTCAACAAACTTCAAATTCAAATTTCAGGTCAACCTCATGTCTTTAAATTTCGGCCGTCCCCAGTTATCAATTCCTGGTCCATCGATCATTCCAGAACGCGTATTAAACGCAATGCACAGACCTTCTCCAAACATCTATGAGGGGCCATTGATAGATATGGTGGATACACTTTATCCGGATTTGCAGTCAGTTGCGAGGACCAAGCACACTGTCGCAATATACATTGCAAATGGTCACGGTGCCTGGGAAGCTGCTCTAAAAAACACACTCAAATCAGGTGACAGGGTTCTGGTTCTTGGCACCGGCAGGTTTCCGATCAATTGGGGAGCAATGGCGCACAGCCACGGAATAGACACCCAAGTGATAGATTTTGGCATGCAGGATGATGTTTGTCAGAACAAGGTTGCAGACGCATTAAAAAATGACTCTAATGGTGAAATAAAAGCTGTTCTAGCTGTTCAAACTGACACAGCGTCTTCCGTAAAAAATGACATCCTCGCAATCAGAAAAACCATCGATGAAACAGGCCATGATGCACTCTTCATGGTCGATTGTATCGCTTCTTTGGCGTGTGATGAATATCATATGGATGCTTGGGGAGCTGATGTTACGGTAGCTGCTTGCCAAAAAGGTCTTATGACCCCAGCCGGTATTGCTTTTGTATATTTCAACGAGAAAGCTGCTCAAGCAAGAAAGCGGGTTCAACCTGGTGAATATTGGGATTGGGTTCTTCGCACTCAGCCCTATATTTTTTACCGACAATTTGATGGTACAGCACCCACTCACCACCTATTTGGATTGAGAGAAGCGCTAGATATGCTGGTACATGAAGAAGGCATCAAAAATGCATGGAAACGACACACCACCATTGCAAATGCCATATGGGCAGCGATTGATTGTTGGGGCAGCAAAGGTTCGCTAAAACACAACATCATCGACAAAGCAAAGCGTTCAAATGCAGTATCAACCCTTGCAACAGGTGCTGGGAACGCCACTCAATTGAGAAATTGGTGCCAGAAAAACGCCGGCTTAACACTTGGCATTCCACTTGGTTTTGAAGGAGATGATTTCGATAGCCATTTTCGCATTGGCCACATGGGACACCTGAACCCACCTATGGTTATGGGTACTTTAGGCACAATAGAAACGGCATTAAAAGCTCTGGACATCCCTCATGGCGAGGGTGCACTTTCAGCAGCAACCCAAGTTCTGGCAAACCACAGTTAGGTTCATGCAACCTTATCCAGGTTTAATATTTCAACCTGATAATTTTCGATAAAAGGTAAAACGTCTTCAGCTCTCAAAGCCTTGGCATACAAATAGCCCTGCCCGACTGAACATCCCAGTTCCTGTAGCGTTTCCCTGTTCGTGTCCAACTCAATACCTTCTGCAACGGTTGGTAAACCCAGACTCTTACCAAGAGCGATAATGTTGGTAACAATCGCTGCACTTTCAGGATTTGAAGCCATGTCCCGAATGAAGGATTGGTCAATCTTGATTTTATCAAATGGCAGAATTTTAAGGTGTGTTAGATTTGAAAACCCTGTACCAAAATCATCAATGGAAATTTGGATACCGCACTTTTTCAATTTCGCCACTGCTTCGGATATTTCACCGACTTCTTCGATGAACGCATTTTCCGTAATTTCAATTTCTACACGATCTGAAGAAACACCCGTTTCTTTCAAAATATCAAAAAACCCGTGCATTGTTGTTTCGCTGCGAAGTTCATTAGGTGAGATATTGAAAGCAAGTTTGATTTCTTCCGGCCAATTCACAGCTGCTTCACATGCTCTTCTCAACATCAAGAGCGTCAAATCACGCATTGCGCTAATATCTTCCGCTATATGAACAAATACATCAGGAGCAATAAATCCCTGTGTCGGGTGTTCCCACCTGGCAAGAATTTCCAAACCTGCAACTGTGTTTGATTTCATATCGATAAATGGCTGAAAATATGGCGTAATTTGCCCTGAATGCAAAGCATCCAACAATTCACTTTCAACCAATGCACGTTGTTGTAGGGATTTTTCTAGATCCTCATCATACGTTGCAACAAACTCATGGCTCTTATCACGGGAGCTATACAGCATGTAATCCAGACGCTGCAAAATTTCTTCTTCATCCCATTTATCAGAAGTATTTTTATTATTGGAAAGGTCAAGGAATCCCAAGTTTAGATGCGTGCTCATCGTTAGATCGTGGATGATTAAACCATGCTCAGAAAATGCCTTGATTTCGCTAAGCACCTGTTCAACACGCGAATTGCTTTCATCTGCATCTTCGGAATTTATGAGCAAATAAAAGCGACCTTTGTCAGAACGCGCGGCAAAATCATTCTCCCTGGAAAGATGGCGTATTTGTTCTCCATACATTCCTTCAATTTTCGCTGCAGTTTCTGCACCATGAACACTAGCAATGGAATCCAAGTTTCTAACTTCAAATGCAATGATTACATTTCTGGTCATGATTTGACTGGTACGAAGCTCCGCAAGCATCATCTTGAAACCAAGTCTGTTGGAAAGCCCGGTGTGCTTGTCGATAAAATCCTGCTGCTTTAAAAACTTTTCAAGGGTTTCACGGGCAATGCTTTCTTTCCGCCCTCTTATACGCTGCGAGATGCTATAAGCAGCCAAGCCAACAAACCCCACGCCTGCCAGATTCATCGTATATTGGCGTAACCCGGGAAATTGCACCACCAATTCATTGCTGATCCAGTTAAGAAGTCCGAAGCTTCTGTCCATCCAAAAGAAAAACGCCATAATTCCAGCAATGCTGGCAATCTCGACTAGTTTTTTATTATCCAAAAATTTTGCAAACATTACGTCTATCTAGTCCCGAATAGATATCTTCGAAAATTTTAATCCCGAGCTACGTTTAGCAAACTTAGCCTAAAAACCGATTAATAATGCCTAGTTTTCAAAGCATTCAGCTCAAAAACAGTTTATTGGTTTACAAAAAGTTTACTTAGCAGTTTCGATTTTAATGATGCCTTCGCGTAATAGTTTTTAAAAACCAATGCGTCCAAAACTAGGGAGTTTGATAGCTGGATTCAAAAAATCAACTCCAGCTGTTAAGCCAATGAAATGTAACTCAAATCCGCTACGCCTGCCCATCGCAAATCCCACAATTCCCTTATAATTCACCTGTAGATTCCTCCAATCTGGATCCACATTGAAATATCGCCCACCTGACAAGAAATCACGACCCACCGCATTGGAAGGCGGAGCAATTCCTATTTCAGGCACTTCATTCAGAACATGCGCAACAAAGGAGTTAGAGTTCGGCCCAGGCCACAAAATATAATTACCGCGTTGGCTATGGGGATAATTTCTAATGGCATTGTTGATCTTGGGGATAATATGTTTTGCGTGGTCTCCACGAATAACTTTTACGATTTGGGGGTCATTGGAATACCAACGTGCATCTGGTGCATAGGCGTTTCTGCGCAAAGGTTTGCCCCAGCCAACAACTTCATATCGATTGTATTGAGCAGCGCCTACTTCCTTCGTCACAATCCAGGTGTGAACTGCAAAACCACCTTTCCAACGACCGGTTTTTGCTGCCATAACATAAACAACAGCGCCAGTTTCATTGACAACCGAAGGAAAAATACCGGCGCTAGTCCAGTCAGCGGTGTTCCAGCTTGGCGCATGATTGCCTCGCAATTGCCATGCGGCCTGAGAAGTAAGCGCTGGCAAAATGAACAGAACAAGCACAAAGAAAAAAAGCTTGCGAAAAAGTTTGCGAAACGTAGTCATATTATCCCAATACCCGACTTTCAAGAAAGATGAAGTAAACAAATGGCGAGCATTGGACAAATTTGTGCAGGATTTATGCAAAAGTTTTCTCTTGTCGCAAGATTAATTCCATGACAATTTCAATATCAAATATTGCATCCAGGAGAAATGCCATGTCCGTAGAACCGCTTCACAAAGATAACCTGTCCAACATGCCATATTATGAAGAGCGAGTTGACCTTACAGCAGCTTTTCGCTGGACTGCGCGCCTCAACATGCATGAAGCTGTTGCAAACCATTTTTCTCTTTCTGTAAATGATGATGGCACTCAATTTCTGATCAATCCAAATCAACGTCATTTTTCACTGATTAAGGCATCAGACATTTTATTGCTGGATGCCAATGATCCTTCAACAATGGACAGACCTGATGCACCAGATGAAACAGCTTGGGGCCTTCATGGCTCAGTTCATCGTCATTGCAAGCATGCGCGTTGTGTTCTGCATGTACATTCAATTCACGCGACGGTTCTTGCCAGTCTTGCAGATTCTGTAATCAAGCCAATCGATCAAAACTGCGCCATTTTCCATAATCGTCACGTGGTAGATGAAAATTATGGCGGCCTTGCTTTTGAAGAAGAAGGAAAACGTTGCGCCCAATTGTTTGCCGACCCAAAAATTCAGGTAATGGTTATGGGTAATCACGGAGTCATGGTCATCGGCGACACAGTCGGCGAAGCTTTTAATCGTCTTTATTATTTTGAGCGCGCTGCAGAAACCTACATCAAGGCTCTCTGGACCGGACAACCCTTGCGTGTCTTGTCAGATGAAATTGCCGAAAAGACAGCTCAAGAGATTGAAGATTATGATGATCAATCCGGCCATCATTTTTCTGATCTTAAAGAAATTCTTGATCGTGATGAGCCCGACTACAAACTATAGTTCTTTTTAGGGGCGGTTTTCATCCAGCCAGATGCGAAGTATTTCAAGGCCCGGCAGTTGCGCTGCAATTTCATCAGGCGAAAACGCACTGGAAAAATCAGAAAAATGGCTTGCAAGAGCCACCTGCGCATCGTGATGCGCTTCCCTGCCCTTTTTTGACATTGAGACTATCTTTGAACGCTTGTCTTTTTCATGAGGAACAATTTCAACAAACCCCTTGCTCTCAAGTTGTTTGAGCGTATTGGTCATGGCGCCCTTGGTAACCTGAAATGCATTGGCAAGTTCAAGCGGCGGCTTTGGTGGAAGGCCGCGAGAAAAATGATTAAGAACAGAAAATTGGGACATTGTCAGGCCGTGCGGCATAACGCGTTCCGCACGGTTTGAAGACAATTGATTGATTATTCCAATCTCATTAAAGAGGCGGAAATATACTTCAGCCGCGGGCGGCGAATTTTTCCCATCATCTTTCATTAGCTGCCTCTAATTTTCGCCTCATAATTCCAACGAGGACTGGGATTCGGTTTCTCACCATACCCTATGCGAGCAAACATTTGCAGTGTTTCTTGCTTTTCGAGCTTGAGCATTTTCCTGATCAATTCATACTGCAGCGCCACTTCATCGTACTCCTGCAAGGATTGAGATAAGGGGTGCATGGAAATATCGAGCTCGGTGGCTTTGAGATTCATACGAACATAGCTGCGTCCGGCTTTGATCTGGTCTGCGCGAGTATTTCCTGAAGTTTTGACAAAGACATAACCCATGGCAGTTTCAAGGGGTTCCAAAACAATTGGAATACTTTGCTTGAACGTCCTGCTTTCCGGATCTAGCATTTCCTCTTTATTGAGCTGGCCAAAAAGCCCCAAGGTTTCCAGGAATACACCGCCCATATCTATGCCATCCGGATTGGCGTTGATTTCATCCTTGCCCATCCGCATTAAATCAATGCTCTCTTTATAGGTTCTATGAGTATATAATTCAGTGAGCAAAGCTTTTTTGGTAAGCTCGCGCAGTTCTTCAATACGCTCGCGCTCTGTGACACTTCCCAAACCAAGATTGGTCTCGACTGCTGACAATATGTTGAGCACATCCACATCTTGCAAAGGTTGACCGGTATCATATGCCTCCTTATTTGATCGACGCTCCAGAATTTGGTCAAACAACGGATCGGGCTCAATACTGCCATCTTTGACTAACTTGATGCGAGCAACAGGCTTTTGGTCAAGACGCGGAAAGTTCTCCCCATCAGGGAAAAGTTCCAGATTTGCTCTCAGACCAATTTCCTTGGCCGTCATCATTGCCAACTCGAGAAAACATCCAAGCCCAATCGTGATTTGCCGATCATAGGGATCGGTATGCGGTAAGCGCTTTTCCAAGTCACAGTAAAGCGTAATCTCATCTTCCGTATCCAGATCAACTACCCAGGGCTGCCTATTATGCGGATTGGGAGCTAAAATAGCGTGGGAAAGCATAATTCGCCGTGGATCAACATCCGCTTTCGGCCCTAGAGCCAATTTCCATGGTTCAATCGCTTTTGTTGGCGTTCTGGTCATTGCAAAGATACCGCCCGCTCCTGCTGCCAGAATTACGCCACCGCCCAGGATTTTCAAGAAACTGCGACGTCCAGTTTTTGTATTTTGTTCGGTCATTGTGAACTCCATTTGGTTTAACGTTAAACTAATATAGTTTAATATTAACCTAAATACAAGACCCTATAAATATTTTCGTACGTCAGGCACTGACGTTGCCAAGAAAGTCATTATGGTTTTCTAATGAGATAACAAAATTCAGAAGAAATATTTAGGATTGCACCATGTCTAAAAAACCAAACATTCTCATATTCATGGTGGATCAATTAAACGGGACTTTATTTCCAGACGGCCCCGCAAAATGGCTGCATACCCCTAACCTGGATAAACTTGCCGCTAAATCTGCGCGCTTTGCAAAAAACTATACTTCAAGCCCGCTCTGCGCCCCTGCTCGTGCTTCTTTCATGTCGGGTCAATTGCCTTCCAGAACCGGGGTTTATGACAACGCAGCAGAATTTCCCTCAAGTGTCCCAACATACGCACATCATTTGCGAAGCGCCGGCTATTACACCTGTCTTTCCGGAAAAATGCATTTTGTTGGCGCTGACCAACTTCATGGATTTGAAGAACGCTTAACAACAGATGTCTACCCGCCAGACTTTGGCTGGACACCCGACTATCGCAAACCCGGTGAACGTATTGAATGGTGGTATCATAATTTGGGTTCTGTCACTGGTGCTGGTGTTGCAGAAATTACCAACCAGTTGGAATACGATGATGAAGTTGCTTTCAATGCATGTCAAAAAATTCGCAACCTCTCTCGCCGAATTGATGACCGGCCGTGGGCTTTGACAGTCAGTTTTACACATCCCCATGATCCCTATGTGGCTCGCAAAAAATACTGGGACCTATACGAAGATTGTGCTCATCTTGAGCCAGAAATTTCCCAGATTCCATTCGAAGATCAGGACGAACATTCAAAGCGTCTTTTTCTGGCAAATGACTATACCCATCCTACTCCAAAACCCGAATGTTTTGGTGTGATATGATCGGGGAAAAGGGACTGTGGTTCAAAATGAGCTTCTTTGAAGGTTCTGCTCGAACTCCATTGATGATTAGCGCACCACAAATGAAAGTTGGTCTTGTTACAGAACCTGTTTCCAATCTCGACATCAACCCGACCCTATGTGCTCTTGCTGGCGTTGATATGAGTTCCATCATGCCATGGACAGACGGCGAAGATATCACTGCCATTTCGCACGGTAAAAAACGCTCGACGCCAGTGCCCATAGAATATGCAGCAGAGGGTTCCTATGCTCCTTTGGTTTGCTTGGTCGACGGCAATTACAAATATACAAAATGCGAACTCGATCCACCTCAACTGTTCGACCTGGAGACTGACCCAAATGAGCTAAACAATGTTGCAAGCGATCCAATTCACTCCAAAGCTTTCAAAAAGCTATCCGAACTGGCAAATCAACGTTGGGACCTGGGAAAGTTTGATAGTGAAATACGCAGCAGTCAGACAGCCCGCTGGGTAGTCTATGAGGCACTTCGCAATGGAAACTATTTTCCGTGGGATTTCCAACCTTTGCAAAAGGCTTCAGAGCGCTACATGCGCAATCATATGGATCTTAACATTCTTGAAGAACAAAATCGTTTTCCAAGAGGAGAATAAGTCACCAAACTTCGTTGCTTCTTATCAACAAAGTAAATATCCAAATCATTGACTTTGTTTATCCTTATGAAAGACTGGTGAGCGATTCAGTCGCAAATTAAGGGAAAACAATGGAAGGATTGCTGATACTAGCCGCGTTGTTTTTCCTCGCACTTCCCATCATCAGTTTCATAATGGTGCTGAACGCCAACGGCCGCCTAAAAAGAATAGAAGAGCGCCTGGCAAATGTTTCCAAACTGGCATTTGGTGAAGCCAATTTAAATGAAGAAACCCAAACACGTCTGGAAGCCATTGAAGAATACCTGTATGGCAGTGCTGAATTTACCCCAAAACCAGCAATGCCAGAAAAATCTGCCGATGATAAAATTACTGAAGTAATTGATGATGAACCACTTTCAGAAGAGGTAAAACTAGAAGAAGAGCCATCAGATCCTGAACAAGAAGACGAAACCGAACTCCCACTGGCAGCTCAAGAAGATGCTGTGGAAACTGAACAAGCAAATTTATCAGAATCACAAATCTCAGATTCTTCAAAACCAAAAACCGCCAAAGTAGATTTTGAGAGCCTCGTTGGTGGACGATGGAGTGTTCTATTAGGCGGCTTCGCGCTTGCGCTTGGTCTTGTATTCCTTGTTCAATATACGATTGAAGCTGGCCTATTGGGCCCGGGCCCTCGGATTATTCTGGGGTTTGTTTTTTCCGGCCTTCTCTTTGCAGCCGGCGAATGGCTAAGGCGAAGTGATAAAAGTTTTGACCTACCAATTTATGCAAAGGCAGATGTACCAGGAATTTTAACTGGTGCTGGCGCAATTGGTGCCTTTGCTACGCTTTATGCTGCACACGCATTATACGGATTTGTTGGCCCAGGATTTGCTTTTGTCGGCCTAACACTGGTTGGCATTGCAACCATGTTGTTATCCTCAATCCACGGGCCAAAACTGGCAGCCATTGGTGTTCTTGGTGCGTATGTTGCACCAATACTGGTAGACAGCAGAGAGCCAAATCCAATCGCCCTCGCCTTGCATGTAATTGCGGTAACAGCTGTTGTAATGGCAATGGCCCGGATAAGAAATTGGCCATGGCTCGCCATTGCAGCAAGTATCTTTTCCACGCTCTGGATCATGCTTGCAGCCATCTCTCACGGCCCATCAAATGGCATAGCGGGTGCAATGATGGTGATTGCTATCACTGCGATATTTGTCATAACCTATGGATTGCACGAATTTCAAAACCGGAAAATTGAGGACGGCTCAACAAGCTGGATCACAGTCCTTTCTTTTACATTATTGACCGGTGGTTTTGTAGTTCAGCTGGTTGCCAACCAGCAACTGCCAGAAACCGCAACAGCTCTAATTATGGCATTGATCATCATGGGTGGAGCCAGCATAGCTGCATCCCTTTCAACCACCGCAATCCATGCAACTGTTATCACACTGGTAACACTGCTGCTGTCCAGATTAAGTTATGAGATCATACCCAGCATTACGACCACGGATGACTTCTTGCGAGGTATTGTTCCCCGTGACACCTACGGCTTTCTAAGAACCGCATTCTTGCTTGGCCTCCCCCCTGCACTTCTTGCCATCTGGGACAGTTGGCGCAGTGTTGAAGATGCAAGGAGACAAGCTGGTTGGCTGGCAATCGCAGCTTCCGCATTGGCGTTTTTCGGGTTGCTATTCACCTACTTAAGGTTGGCACCTTTTGAAACACGCCCTTTAATTGGAACAGTGGGCATGGGCATTGCCATTTTGCTGGTGCTGCTGACAGAGGCTTTCACCAGACGTGCAAATAATGATGTTGAAGCCCCGGCACCTGCTGCCTTCGCGGTTGCAGCTGTATCCTGTCTTTCTCTTTCATTGGCAATAGCGCTTGATCTGGGCTGGCTACCCCTGGCTTTCAGCCTGAAAGCATTAGGTGTTGCCGGCATTTACATTATGCGCCCATTAAGCGCCATTCCATGGCTGGCGCTTGCTTCCGGCATTTTGGCGGGCATTGCACTTTGGTTCAACATGCCGTTTGAATACCCAAGCGTCTCATCAACCCTGATCTTCAATGGCTTGCTGTTACTACTGGCCATTCCCGCATTATGCCTGATTTGCGCCGGTGAATTGATGCATTTCACCCAACAAGGCGAAGTACAATTCCCGGCCAACGCCCTAACTGCCATCGGCCTGTCGATATTTGGCTTATTCATCGCGATCAAAATTGTCCATATTGTAAACGATGGCAACCTTGTAAATGCGCGTCAATCACTTGCCGAAACTTCCGGTCATGCGCTAGCATCGCTCTTCTTGGCATATGGTCTTCGCAGGATCGCAAAATCTACCGGACAAACCGTTTTCACATTCGCCTCTTTAACCGCTTCTGCGGTAAGCGTTGCCCTAATTTGTTTTGGCCTGCTCGGGCTATTCAACCCGTTCTTTGATGGACAAGGCGTTGGATCAGGCTTGATCTTCAACCTGCTATTGCCAGCATACCTTCTCACAGGTCTGGCCGCTGCCGGAATTGCCCTTTACTCGCGCGGAAATGCACCACGTTGGTACACCCTGATGTATGCTGCGCTTTCTGGCGTACTATTATTTGCCTACACCAGCCTGATGCTGCGAAAATCCTTCCAGGGACCAAAACTTGGCAGTTGGAAGTTTACTTCTGATCTAGAATTTTGGCTCTATTCACCACTCTGGCTTGGATTAGGTGCAATCATCCTAACGGTAGGACTTCGTTATAATTCTATCGTAATCCGCGTTGCATCAGGCATCTTGATAATGCTTACTATTCTGAAAGTATTCCTGCTGGACATGTCGGAACTTGAAGGTTTCTTAAGAGCAATTTCATTCATTGGCCTCGGATTAAGTTTGATAGTTGTTGGTAGATTTTATCAAAGGTTACTGACAAGAGCAGCCAGCCAAACAGAACCTTCAGATTAAAACAACACTGAACTATTCAATGATAACGCGGTGAGAAACGTCATTACCGTTTGTAATCGTCAATTCTTTAAAACCAACAATCTTGATTATACTCCGAGTCCTTGAAAATCTGATTATTTGGGGTTGACGTTTCAGGC
>JAALLB010000019.1 GCA_011087745.1 Hyphomicrobiales bacterium
TCCGTTGTGAATCAATAACTTAATAAAATCCTTATCCCGAATTCCCGTTATTTAAGTTACCAGTAGCATTCATTTCCCAAAGCCAGTCACTTGCGCTTTCCGCGAAATCCCTCAAAAGCAAACCAATCGTTTCCGACTGATCAATTAGTTCAAAGCTAGTCACCGTATTTTTTGCAAAGGTATTTGCCATCGTTAAGCCAGCTCGCATGAGCGAAGCTGAGTAAACCGCCAGCATTACCAGTACTATTACGCTGGCATATGACCCTTCCAGAAACAATGCAGCACCACATCCGATTGCCAAAACGGTAACCCATGTGAAAAGCGCGCGTGGAACAAAATACAAACTCATTGCACCGCCCCCCATCATCCCGCACAGAAGTGCAATTACGACCGCTTGATAACTAGGATTTAGAGTTGGGTATAAAAGCACAGGCAGAATGCCCCATAGTATCGCTATTGTACCTGCAGCCTTTGTTGCTCTTCCATAGGCACGTTTAGAGGCAGAATAAACTAGCCCCCGCTTTTCTGTTGTGTGGGAACTGTAGACACTTAGACTTGCAAGCAAATATAGTGCAATCGTCCAATAAGGAAGAAACCATCCTGAAGGAACCTCTTTGAATGCGACGAATGCCAAGGTAGCACATGTTACATTCGCGACCATCATCAGTGGAGTTGTCTTTGCTATGGCATCCATCTGATTTGCGCGCAAACGTCCAGCCTCTTCAGAATCCGGATCAACTCCAAAATATGGATCAAGCGCAGTACTGTAGCGTTTAGGATGTGATTGATCAGAGGTCAGGGCAAATTCTCCTAATAAACAATATTTAAGAGATAAATCTTTACCAAACGTAACTATTTGTGATCATCCGAACGAAAAAAGGCTGCCATTTGGCAGTCTTTTGATGTTTTTTAAAAGAACTTGTGCTTATTCAGCGGGTTCGCCTTCATCGCTCATATCTGCAAGCAGAGCATCACTCGCAGCCATTTCACGCTTGGTATCGATGATCATGTCATCGCGTGAGTTTGCAAGTTTGCGAACTTTGGCCATCACACCACCTGTACCAGCAGGGATCAAGCGGCCCACGATTACGTTTTCTTTCAGGCCTTCAAGTGTATCGGATTTACCGGCAACTGATGCTTCTGTAAGAACTCTTGTTGTTTCCTGGAAGGAAGCAGCAGAGATGAATGAACGGGTTTGCAAGCTTGCTTTTGTTATTCCCAGAAGAACCGGGTTACCAGAAGCTGGCTTCTTGCCTTCTTCAATCATACGTTCATTGAGCAAGTCCATTTCGATGCGGTCCATTTGTCCCGCTTCCAACAGGCCTGTATCGCCTGGCTCAGTGATTTCAACTTTTTGCAGCATCTGGCGAACAATCACTTCGATGTGCTTATCGTTGATGATCACGCCCTGTAGACGATAAACATCCTGAATTTCATTGACGAGATATGAAGCAAGTGCCTCAACGCCCTTGATTGCAAGAATGTCATGTGGTGCAGGGTTGCCATCAAGAATGTAATCACCCTTCTCGATTGGATCACCGTCCTGTAGATGGAACGGCTTGCCTTTTGGAATTAGGTATTCCGCTGGCTCCAAAGTTGAGTCTTCCGGCTCAATTGAGATGCGACGCTTGTTCTTGTAGTCACGGCCATAACGGATTGTACCGTCGATGGTTGCAATTACAGCATGGTCTTTTGGACGACGTGCTTCGAAGAGTTCAGCAACACGTGGTAGACCACCGGTAATATCTTTGGTTTTCGCACTCTCTGTTGGAATACGAGCCATAACATCACCAGCTTTAACTTTTGAACCTGGTTCAACAGATAGGATCGCATCCACTGAAAGAAGAATACGAGCTTCACCGCCACGCTTGAGTTTGGCAATTTCACCATTTTTATCTTTGATGACGATTGCAGGTTTCAAGTCTGCACCACGTGGGTTAGCACGCCAGTCAACAACAACACGTTTCGTGATACCAGTTGCTTCGTCGGCGTTTTCCTGAACGGAAAGACCATCAACAACATCTTCAAACTCAACAGTACCATCAACTTCTGTCATCATTGGGCGTGTATATGGATCCCACTCAGCCATACGCTGGCTTTGTTTGATCGCATCGCCTTCTGCAACAAGAAGTCTTGCGCCGTAATTGACACGATGAGAAGCACGTTCAACGCCCTTTTCATCTTCAATAACCACTGCAACACTGCGTCCCATAACAATGTTACGACCTTCACTGTCTTTGGAAATATTTGAATTACGGATACGAATTGTACCTTCATAGGATGCTTCAAGGTATGAACTATCGACAACTTGTGCTGTACCACCAATGTGGAACGTACGCATTGTAAGCTGTGTACCCGGCTCACCAATAGACTGAGCAGCAATAACACCAACTGCTTCACCCATGTTAACCGTAGTACCTCGTGCAAGGTCACGTCCATAACATGCGCCACAAATACCATTTTGGCTTTCACAAGTAAGCGCTGAGCGAATTAGCACAGTTTTAACTTCTGCAGCTTCAACCTTATCAACGTCAGCTTCATCCATAAGATGGTTCTTTGGAATGATAACTTCGCCTGTTTCAGGATGAACAATATCTTCTGCAGCTGTACGACCCAAGATACGAAGCCCAAGGGATGCAACAACTTGTCCTGCATCAACAACAGCCTGCATAGTAAGGCCAGCGTCCGTGCCACAATCTTCATGTGTGATGATACAATCTTGAGCAACATCAACAAGACGACGTGTCAGATAACCGGAGTTCGCAGTTTTCAACGCCGTATCCGCAAGACCCTTACGAGCACCGTGGGTGGAGTTGAAGTATTCAAGAACCGTCAAACCTTCTTTAAAGTTTGAAATAATCGGGCTCTCAATAATCTCGCCTGATGGCTTGGCCATAAGACCACGCATACCAGCAAGCTGCTTCATTTGTGTTGGGGAACCACGAGCACCTGAGTGTGACATCATGTAGATCGAGTTCATCGGCAATTGACGCTTTGTTACATCATCAACGTGCACCGCTTTAATGCGATCCATCATCTCGTCAGCAACCTTGTCACCACACTTGGCCCAAGCATCAACAACCTTGTTGTACTTCTCGCCCTGTGTAATCAGGCCATCGTTGTACTGTTGTTCAAACTCTTTTGTGAGAGCCTGAGTTTCAGCAACCATTCCCGCCTTCGTTTCAGGGATAACCATGTCATCCTTGCCGAACGAAATACCCGCGTTACAAGCGTGCTTGAAGCCAAGCTGCATGATGCGGTCACAGAAAATAACCGTGTCTTTTTGACAAGAGTGACGATACACGTGGTCAATCATTTTAGAGATGTTTTTCTTTGTCATCTCTGTGTTCACGATATCAAACTGTACACGACCATTGCGCGGCAATAGTTCACCCAAGATCATGCGACCCGGCGTGGTTTCATGAATTTTGCTTGTCGGATTACCTTCAAGGTCGACAGATTTAAATCGACCACGAATTTTTGCGTGAAGTGTTACAACGCCTGTATCAAGCGCGTGTTGCAATTCACTCATGTCAGAGAAGACCATGCCCTCGCCCGGCTCGTTCTCGTTCACAATTGATAGGTAATAAAGACCCAACACCATATCTTGTGAAGGAACGATAATCGGCTGACCATTTGCAGGGTGCAGGATGTTGTTTGTAGACATCATCAACACACGTGCTTCAAGCTGAGCTTCCAAAGATAGAGGTACGTGTACCGCCATTTGGTCACCATCAAAGTCGGCGTTAAAGGCAGCGCAAACCAATGGGTGAAGTTGAATAGCCTTACCTTCAATAAGCACTGGCTCGAATGCCTGTATGCCAAGACGGTGAAGAGTTGGAGCACGGTTCAATAGAACTGGGTGCTCACGAATGACCTCATCGAGGATATCCCAAACTTCCGGCTTTTCTTTTTCTACCAGTTTCTTTGCCTGTTTCACGGTCGAGGAATAACCCTTAGCGTCAAGACGTGCATAGATGAATGGCTTAAAGAGTTCCAAAGCCATTTTCTTTGGTAGCCCACATTGGTGCAACAAAAGTTCTGGACCGGTTACGATCACTGAACGACCAGAATAATCAACACGTTTACCGAGCAAGTTCTGACGGAAACGACCCTGCTTACCTTTAAGCATGTCTGAAAGTGATTTAAGTGGACGCTTGTTTGCACCTGTAATTATACGGCCACGGCGACCATTGTCGAACAGCGCATCAACAGATTCTTGCAACATACGCTTTTCGTTACGGATGATAATGTCTGGTGCACGCAACTCCATCAAACGACGAAGACGGTTGTTACGGTTGATCACTCGGCGGTACATATCGTTAAGATCTGAAGTCGCAAAACGACCACCATCCAGTGGAACAAGTGGACGTAGATCCGGTGGAATGACCGGAATGATTTTCATGATCATCCACTCAGGACGGTTACCTGACTCAATGAATGCTTCAACCACTTTCAAACGCTTGGCCAGTTTGACTGACTTAAGTTCTGAAGAAGTTTCAGCCAATTCTGTACGAACTTTGCCGGCAACTTTTTCCAAATCCATGGACGCAAGAATTTCATGGATAGCTTCAGCACCGATCATGGCAGTGAAAGTGTCTTCACCGTACTCATCGATTGCATCCATGTATTCTTCTTCTGAAAGAAGCTGATACTCGCTCATAGCGGTTAGGCCTGGCTCTGTAACAACGAAGTTTTCAAAGTAAAGAACGCGTTCAAGGTCTTTCAATGTCATGTTCAACAAAAGACCAATGCGTGATGGTAGTGATTTCAAGAACCAAATGTGTGCAACAGGTGCTGCAAGTTCAATGTGGCCCATGCGCTCACGACGAACGCGTGACAGAGTTACCTCAACTCCACATTTTTCACAGATAATTCCTTTATACTTCATACGCTTATACTTGCCACAAAGACATTCGTAGTCTTTTACCGGGCCAAAGATACGCGCGCAGAACAAGCCATCGCGTTCAGGCTTGAAAGTACGATAGTTGATGGTCTCAGGCTTTTTGATTTCGCCAAACGACCAAGACAAAATTTTCTCCGGTGCTGCGATAGAAATTCGAATGCTATCGAAGTTCTGTGATGCTGCCGGACTGTTGAAGAGATTCATGACTTCTTGATTCATGGTACTTCATTTCCTTTTTGAGCTTTATGCCCGTTGCGGTTTTGGACTTGTGCACTTTACCAAAACCAAAATTTCAAGTTTCGCGTTATTCACGCTGGTTCGAACTGGAGGCGAAGGGTTTCCCCGCCTCCTTGATGTTCTTTATTCGGCAGCTTCTGCTGCTTCAGTTTCATCTGGAAGAAGCTCGTCACCATCGTCCTCAGGCTCGTTGGTTGGAACTTTGGTGTTCTCCAACTCAACACTCAAACCGAGAGAACGCATCTCCTTGATCAGAACGTTGAAGCTTTCTGGAATACCTGCTTCGAAAGTATCATCACCACGAACAATTGCTTCATACACTTTGGTACGACCTGCAACGTCATCTGATTTAACTGTAAGCATTTCCTGCAATGTGTAAGCTGCGCCATAAGCTTCAAGTGCCCAGACCTCCATCTCACCAAAGCGCTGACCACCAAACTGTGCCTTACCACCAAGCGGCTGCTGGGTAACAAGTGAGTATGGACCAATTGAACGCGCGTGAATTTTATCATCCACAAGGTGGTGAAGTTTGAGCATGTAAATATAGCCCATGGTCACCTTACGGTCGAACTGTTCACCGGTACGTCCGTCATAAACAACAGACTGACCAGAACCGTGAAGACCAGCTTGTTCAAGCATATCAACGATATCAGGCTCATGCGCGCCGTCAAAAACAGGTGTTGCGATAGAAACACCGCGTCTTACCTGACTTGCAAGACGCATGACTGATTCATCATCATACTTCTTAACAGGTTCGTTTCGCTCGTTATCACCGTAAACTTGTTCAAGTTCGCTACGTAGAGGCTTGATATCACCGCTCTCTTTATAAGCGTCAATCAAATCACCAATCTTACGACCCATGCCGGCACATGCCCAACCAAGGTGTGTTTCAAGAATCTGACCAACATTCATACGAGATGGCACACCTAGAGGGTTCAACACGATATCAGCGTGCGTTCCATCTTCAAGGAATGGCATGTCTTCAACCGGCATGATTCTGGAAACCACACCCTTGTTGCCGTGACGGCCAGCCATTTTATCACCAGACTGCAGTTTACGCTTAACCGCTACAAAGACTTTTACCATCTTCATAACACCAGGCATCAACTCGTCACCACGTTGAAGCTTTTCAACCTTGTCCATGAAGCGTTGCTCCAAAAGGTTCTTGCTATCATCGTACTGGCCTTGAAGCTGCTCAAGTTTGGTTTGTAGCTTGTCATCAGAAACAGCAAACTGCCACCACTGCGAGCGAGGGTATTCTTCCATCACTTCTGGAGTGATTTTAGTACCCTTCTTGAAGCCCTTAGGACCAGCTGCACCTTCTTTACCGCCAATCATATCGCTCAAACGGCTATATACGTTGCGGTCCAGAATTGCCTGCTCATCATCGCGATCTTTTGCAAGTGTTTCAATTTCTTCACGTTCAATTGACATCGCACGTTCGTCTTTTTCAATACCGTGACGGTTAAAGACGCGAACCTCAACAACAGTACCAAAGGCACCAGGTGACATACGCAATGAAGTATCACGAACGTCTGATGCTTTCTCACCAAAGATGGCACGAAGAAGTTTTTCTTCCGGTGTCATCGGGCTTTCGCCTTTTGGTGTGATTTTACCAACTAGAATATCACTAGGGCCAACTTCAGCACCGATATATGTAATACCAGCTTCATCAAGGTTCTTTAGAGCTTCTTCTGAAACGTTTGGAATATCACGTGTGATTTCTTCCGGTCCAAGCTTCGTATCACGAGCCATAACTTCGTATTCTTCAATGTGAATTGAAGTGAAGATGTCATCGCGCACGATGCGTTCTGAAAGAAGAATTGAGTCTTCGTAGTTGTAACCATTCCAAGGCATGAACGCGACGAGCACGTTACGGCCAAGAGCCAAGTCACCCAAATCAGTAGAAGGACCATCAGCGATAATATCGCCAGCGGAAATGCGGTCACCTACTGTCACGAGAGGACGTTGGTTGATACAAGTTGACTGGTTTGAGCGCTGATATTTCATCAAACGGTAAATATCGACGCCAGACTTTGAAGCATCAGTTTCTTCAGTTGCACGAATAACAATACGTGTTGCATCCACCTGATCGACAACGCCTGAACGTTTGGCGGCGATCGCAGCACCAGAGTCTCGAGCAACTACTGATTCCATACCTGTACCAACGAAAGGTGCTTCAGCACGAACGAGAGGCACAGCCTGACGCATCATGTTGGAACCCATCAATGCGCGGTTCGCATCATCGTTTTCAAGGAACGGAATAAGTGAAGAAGCAACAGATACGAGCTGTTTTGGTGACACATCCATTAGTTCCACGTTTTCACTTGGAACCATCATGACTTCACCTGCAACACGACATGTTACAAACTCGTTCATGAACTGGTTTTTAGCATCCAGATCAGCGTTAGCCTGAGCAACGTTGTAGCGCGCTTCTTCCATTGCAGAAAGATAAATTACTTCGTCTGTTACCTTGGCTTTGGTCACTTTACGATATGGGCTTTCAATGAAGCCATATTTATTGACGCGAGCAAATGTTGCCAAAGAGTTGATCAAACCAATGTTTGGACCCTCTGGTGTTTCAATTGGACAAATCCGGCCGTAGTGCGTTGGGTGCACGTCACGAACTTCAAAGCCAGCACGCTCTCGGGTAAGACCGCCGGGCCCAAGTGCAGAAAGACGACGCTTGTGCGTGATTTCTGAAAGCGGGTTGGTTTGGTCCATAAACTGTGACAATTGCGAAGAACCGAAGAATTCACGAACTGCAGCTGCTGCTGGCTTCGCGTTGATCAGGTCTTGCGGAATAACTGTATCAACTTCGATTGAAGACATGCGCTCTTTAATGGCACGTTCCATACGAAGCAAACCAATACGGTACTGGTTTTCCATCAACTCACCAACTGAGCGAACACGACGGTTGCCCAGGTTATCGATGTCGTCAATGTCGCCCTTGCCATCACGCAAGTCAACAAGTGTCTTAACAACTTCAAGGATGTCTTCTTTACGAAGAACACGAACTGTATCATCAACTTCCTGGTTAAGACGGATGTTCATTTTTACACGACCAACCGCTGACAGGTCATAACGCTCTGAATCAAAGAACAGAGAGTTAAACATTGCTTCTGCAGTTTCCATCGTTGGTGGCTCACTAGGGCGCATTACGCGGTAGATATCAAACAAGGCATCCTGTTTGCTGTCGTTTTTATCTGCCGCAAGCGTATTGCGCATGTAAGCACCGATGTTCACATAATCGATGTTAAGCACTTGCACGTTCTTGATTTTGTTTTCATGAAGAACTTCAATTGTTTTCTCGTCCAGTTCATCACCAGCTTCCATGTAGATTTCGCCAGTTTTTGTATTGACGATATCCTCAGCAACGTATTTGCCGTACATTTGTTCATTGGTGATGCGAAGGCTCTTAACCCCCTTCTCTGTTAGCTGCTTGATGGTGCGAGCAATCATTTTCTTGCCGATTTCAAGAACAACTTCACCGCTATCGGCATCAATAAGATCTGCGTCTGTTTTAATGCCCTTCATGCTTTCGCCATCGAAAGGAATTTTCCAGCCGTCGCCATCACGAGTGGCTTTTGAGAATGTGTAGAACGTCTCAAGAATATCTTCTGGTGTCAGACCAAGTGCCATAAGCAATGTTGTTGCAGGCAGTTTGCGACGACGGTCGATGCGTGAATAAACAATGTCTTTTGCATCAAATTCAACGTCCAACCATGAACCACGGTAAGGAATAACACGTGCAGCAAACAATAATTTGCCTGAAGAGTGTGATTTACCTTTGTCGTGGTCAAAGAATACGCCCGGTGAACGGTGCATTTGTGAAACGATAACACGCTCAGTTCCGTTAACAACGAATGTGCCGTTGCCAGTCATCAAAGGCATATCGCCCATGTAGACGTCTTGCTCTTTAATATCTTTAACAGACTTGGCACCTGTATCTTCATCAATATCAAATACGATCAAACGAAGTGTAACTTTTAGCGGTGCAGAGTAAGTCATGTCACGCTGGCGACATTCCTCTACATCATATTTTGGAGCGTCAAACTCGTAACGAACGAATTCGAGCATTGAAGCGCCGGAAAAATCAGTAATCGGGAAAACAGAATTGAATACAGACTGAAGACCTTCGTCTCCGCGTCCCTCTTCTGGTTCGTCTACCATGAGGAAAGCATCATATGATTGCTTTTGGACCTCGATCAGATTTGGCATTTGAGCCACTTCTGTAATGTTACCGTAGAATTTTTTTACGCGTTTGCGACCATTAAAAACATGGTTTTGAGCCATCTTGGTACCTTTTCTCGCCGCAATCCTGCAGGATTGCTCTTTTAAGTTGCAGCAGTATTTCGCTAGACCTGTCTCCAGAAAACCCATGCGTGCTCTTTCAGCACTCGGTTATCGGGACACGTGTCCAGCGTCGGACTGTGTTCACGTCTTGAACTGCGGGCCAACAGTTCTTTTATGCCCTACTCAATTTACTCTTGAATGCACAAGACCCATGCTGCCGGTCTAGTTGCACAGAAGGCTCCGGACGAATCCGGAGCCGGTTTTTTGTTTTGGTGCTGGTTCAAAAACAAAAGTCTGATGACTTTTTAGAACCAGGCAGCCTAAATTACTTAAGCTCGACTTTAGCGCCAGCTTCTTCAAGCTTCTTCTGAATTTCTTCAGCTTCTGCTTTAGTACAGCCTTCTTTAACTGCTTTTGGTGCGCCTTCAACAAGGTCTTTAGCTTCTTTCAAGCCAAGGCCAGTGATGCCGCGAACTTCTTTAATCACGATGATTTTTGAAGCGCCAGCTTCTGTAAGAACGACGTCAAATTCGTCTTTCTCAGCAGCAGCTTCGCCACCGCCAGCAGCAGGTGCAGCAGCAGCAACAGGTGCAGCAGCAGAAACGCCCCACTTTTCTTCAAGCATTGTTGAAAGCTCAGCAGCTTCCAAAACTGATAGTGCAGATAGATCATCTACGAGTTTAGCTAGATCAGCCATGTTATTATTCCTTAGTTAAGTTCAATTTCGTTTAGTTCAAACTTTGAGAAGTATGCGAGAAACATTGTCCTACGCAGCTTCACCCTTTGCGGCATAAGCCCCGACAACACGTGCAACCTGACTGGCTGGCGCATTGACAACACGTACGATTTTCGTTGCTGGTGCTTGTATAAGACCAACAATTTTCCCACGTAGTTCATCCAGAGACGGTAGACTCGCAAGAGACTTGACGCCATTTGGATCGAGGTTTGTAGCACCCATTGCACCACCAAGAACAACGAGCTTGTCGTTGGTCTTTGAAAATTCAACAGCTACCTTTGGAGCAGATACAGGATCTTCAGAGTAACAAACCAAAGTTTGTCCGCTGAATAATCCAGAAATGTGTTCTGCACCCGTGCCTTCAAGAGCTAACTTTACAAGACGGTTTTTCGCGACTTTTACGGTGCCACCTGCTTCTTTCATTTGAATGCGCAATGCACTCATGTCAGCAACAGTCAGCCCAGCATAGTGTGCAACAACCACAGCGCCTGCATCAGCAAGCTCTGATTTCATGGACGTTACAAACTCACGTTTTTCCGTTCTTTCCACAGTTTCTCTCCATTTAGAAAATTTGACATCTAAACATCAAACCTTCCGTTTGCCTTTGCTATCCACACTCCCTGACCTATCGAAACAGAACAAGTTGCATAAATAACGCTCTAGGTCCTGTCCCAGGTCAAAAGAGATGAACTCCCTTAACAAGGCTTTACGAGTTTGAACCGAAACAAATGAACCTAAATTCAAAAATTTCGTTCTCACTCCCATCTAATGCAGGCTGGTTGATTAAGGCTGTTAGGCCACCGGCAATCTCGGACAGGTGTTTTGATCAGTTTCCTAATCAAAACGAACTGATCTGGACAAACAAAAGCTCGTCCAGATCAGAATTCTTTTATTACTCAGCAATCACAGTCGATGGATCAAGCTTGATACCAGGACCCATGGTTGATGAGATAGCCACACGCTTCAAGAAAGTACCTTTAGCGCCAGATGGCTTTGCTTTTTGTACTGCTTCAGCGAATGAGCGAATGTTTTCTTCGATCTTGGCTGCATCAAATGATGCCTTGCCAACACCTGCGTGCACGATGCCTGATTTCTCAGCGCGGAAATCAACGGCGCCGCCCTTGGCAGCTTTAACTGCAGCAGCAATATCCATTGTTACCGTACCCGTACGTGGGTTTGGCATCAGGTTACGTGGACCAAGAACTTTACCAAGACGACCCACAACACCCATCATGTCAGGGGTTGCGATACAACGATCAAAATCAATTGTTCCACCTTGTACTGTAGCCATAAGATCATCACTACCTACGATATCAGCGCCAGCAGCTTTTGCTTCTTCTGCTTTATCGTCTTTAGCAAATACTGCAACACGAACGGTACGGCCAGTGCCGTTTGGTAGATTTACAACGCCGCGAACCATTTGGTCAGCGTGACGTGGATCAACACCCAAATTCATTGAAACTTCAATAGTTTCATCAAATTTTGCGCCAGCATTCTCTTTAATCATAGCAACAGCTTCGGTTAAACCATATAGATGATTGCGATCAATGCCTTCAGCGGCTTTATTATAACGTTTTCCAGACATGATTACCCCTCTACCTCGATACCCATTGAGCGGGCAGAACCCTCAACAATGCGCATAGCCGCCTCAATATCACCAGCGTTCAAGTCTGCCATTTTCTTTTCAGCAATATCCTGAACTTGGGCACGCTTAAGTGTGCCAGCAACTGAACGACCCGGCTCACCAGAACCAGATGTTAGGTTCAATGCCTTCTTAATGAAGTAAGACATCGGTGACTGCTTCATTTTAAAGGTGAACGATTTATCTGCGTAGATTGTAATTTCTACAGGAATTGGAGCACCTTTTTCCATTTCCTGTGTCTTGGCATTAAACGCCTTACAAAATTCCATAATGTTCAGACCACGTTGACCCAATGCCGGACCGATTGGCGGCGAAGGAGAAGCGTTGCCTGCAGGAACTTGAAGTTTCA
The DNA here is from genome assembly GCA_011087745.1 of Hyphomicrobiales bacterium. Classification (GTDB taxonomy): domain Bacteria; phylum Pseudomonadota; class Alphaproteobacteria; order Rhizobiales; family Rhizobiaceae; genus JAALLB01. The sequence goes on from JAALLB010000019.1 coordinate 12,167, forward strand.
AGTACCCATCAATTTTCTTGGCCATGTTTCTTTTCCTTGTTTAGCTGGAAAACCAGCTGGGTTAGGTTTCGTGGTACGGTTTCAGCTAATCGGCCAGATTAACCTCCCCTCCCACGAGTTATTATGGGTTAAGTCTTTTCAACCTGCCCATATTCGAGATCGACCGGGGTTGCCCGACCGAAAATTGATACTTCCACCTTGAGACGCGCACGCTCTTCATCAACTTCTTGTACAATACCGTTAAATGATGCGAATGGACCGTCTGATACGCGAATGCTCTCGCCAACATCAAACATGATGGATGGTTTAGGACGATCAACGCCTTCCTGAACCTGATTTAGAATTTGGTTTGCCTCACGCTCAGTAATTGGCTTTGGCTTGTTATCAGCGCCCAAAAAGCCTGTTACCTTTGGCGTGTCTTTAATGAGGTGAAAAGCTGCGTCAGTCATGTCCATCTTCACAAGGACATAACCCGGGAAGAATTTACGCTCTGAATCAACTTTACGGCCACGACGCATTTCAACAACTTTTTCTACAGGCACCATAACGGCCTCAAAGAGATGCTCAAGTCCTTTTTGACGAACTTTCTCTTCAATTGCCTCAGCAACTTTTTTTTCAAAATTTGAGTAAGCCTGAACTATGTACCAACGATGCGCCATTGCTGTGCTTTTCCTCGTAAAACCCTGATTTCGTATCCGCTATCTAAATTAACCCAAGCTGAGTAGAGACGTAACTACAAAGCTAAGCCCTTTATCCAGAACAAAGAAAAACAAACCCGCGAGAATTACCATGACGAAAACCATGATCGCACTTGTGACGGTTTCACGGCGCGTAGGCCATGTTACTTTTGATACTTCCGTGCGCACTTGCTGCATGTAAGTGAATGGATTTGTCTTGGCTGCCATCAGTAAAACCCTGACTCGCTGAATAAGTTAAAATCAACTCTGGTTAATACCTGAACCTACAAACCATTCAACCGTCTGTAAATACACAACAAATCGTGCGCAAGACGGTCTACACCACTTTGCACTCGTTTTCTTTCGGTAAGTTGTACCTAAACCCTTGGTTTGCAAAGCGCAAGGGGGTGTTGAGAGAAAATTTTCGTAACTACCCAGCTACTGGCTTTGTCATTTAGGGGTGCGACAATTTGAATCG
>JAALLB010000020.1 GCA_011087745.1 Hyphomicrobiales bacterium
ATAAGGGTAATTCTCCTAGAGTTTTACCCTCCGACAAACAAGGGGCGGTTCAAGCATTCGCAAATCGAATGATCCGCTTGGCAACACCGCCAGTTGACATAAAACTCGAAGCCAAAATAAAGAAAGGAATTGCGAGTAATGTATAATGACCATCAAAAGCTGAAAACAACGTCTGAGCGATTGAAGCCAATGATCCATCTGAATACACCAGCAAGAAAATCATACTGGAAAGACCAAGTGAAATCGCAATTGGCACACCAATAAGCATCAACCCAATAACAAGGGCAAAGAGCAGAATTACGTCCATTAGTCTTGCTCACCTTCCCGCTTGTTTTGCTGGGTAACTTCTTCCATCAGCTCTTCAACTTCATGGGAAGCAATCAAACCAACTTGTTGATCCGTGATCACGCGCCAAGTCGCTTGAAGGGTCCGGAACAGCAGCAAAGCCATCCTAATAGGGAGAGCCGCATAGGGAATAAATCTTGGTAATTTTTCATAGGCTTCACCCTCGTTAAAAACATCTTTCAACCAGGTAAGGAAAAATGGAACAAGTAAATCATCGGTTTCATAGAATGCCCGTGCCAATAAACGGCGACCAGTAATCCCATGCACCTTTCAGCAATAATACGGCAAACAACAAACATGCACCGCAAGCAATCAGGGTGAGAATCTTGCGCACCGGCTTGGGCACAAGAACCAAAACAACATCAACGCCAATGTGAAACGTCTGCTTCACACCGTAGGACGCGCCAATTAAAACAAGCCATGCAAACAGGAAAACAGTAGCTTCCAAACCCCACAAAATATTCGAATTGAAAATATACCGTGCAACAACATTGGCAAATGTAATTAGCGTCATCAATCCAAGCGTTATTGCGATGAAACTTTCTTCAATATTATCGATGACAGATTTGGAGTTTGCACGCATGATGATTAGCCTAAGGTTACCTGAGGCAGTGCTGATACACTGCCGCAGGTCTAATTATTTAGTTGAGATGCGTTTAGTTTGTAGCTTTAGCAGCTGCGATCAAATCAGCACCAATGTCGCCTTCAAACTTCGACCAAACCGGCTTTAGGGCATCAACCCAGGCCTGACGCTGCGCTGCATCAAGTGTGCATACAACACCGCCTGATTCAATGATCTTGGCTTTGTTGGCTTCGTTCACTGCAAAAGCCTCTTTATTTCGGCTTACGGTAACTTCATTAAGGATCGTTAGAAGTTGTTCACGAACACCTGCATCAAGTCCTGCCAACCATTCATCAGATGTCACAACCAGATAATCGATAATGCCGTGATTGGTCTCAGTAGTACCGTCTTGAACTTCAAAGAACTTCTTGCCGTAAATGTTCGACCATGTATTTTCCTGACCGTCGATAACCTTGGTTTGTAATCCGCCGTATACTTCCTTGAAAGACATTTTCTGCGGGCTGGCACCAAGCTGTTCAAACTGGGCAACAAGAACATCAGAGGCTTGTACGCGGAACTTCAGTCCCTTGGCATCGGATGGGCTGACGAGCGGCACGCTTGCAGACATTTGCTTCATGCCGTTATGCCAAAACGCCAGACCTTTAAGACCGCGCTTCACCATGGAATCCTTCAATGCATTACCCGCATCTGAATTCTGGAAGGCATCTACTGCATCAATATTTGCAAACATAAACGGTAAATCGAATATACGGAATTTCTTGGTGAATTTTTCAAACTTCGATAGCGAAGGCGCTGCCAGATGCACATCGCCATTTAAAAGTGCCTCAAGAACCTTGTTATCATCGTACAAGGTAGAGTTCGGGAAAACTTCCATACAAGCCTTGCCGTTCATTTCGCTATTAACACGCTCTTGAAAAACAGATGCTGCAATACCTTTAGGATGCTTGTCAGTGTTTGTAACGTGGCTGAATTTAATAACTGTTTCACCTGGGTCACAAGCAGCAAATGCTCCGACCGTTGTTGCAACAGTAAATGTTAAAGCCAATGCGACCTTCTTAATGATTTTCATGATTATCTCCTCCAATGAAAATTTCATAGTTTTCACTACCGTTAATAAAGCGCAGAGCTATGGCTAAATCAAGAAAGTCCCAAAATCGGCCAGATATTGCTTATTCAGCCTATGTAAATTTAAGAACTTCACCTGACTTCACAATAATCTTGCTTGAAAACGAAGCAAATATATGTGACTAAACCTTCCGTTACGTTATTTTGCGTAATTAAGATTTGATTAATCATGTTTTAGGATTTGAAGGCCATAATGTGGCTACAAATTCAATTTATGGATTGCCGAAAGGCAAAGGGCTCGGAAATGGGTAATAAAACTTCTATCGCAATTTTGATGATGGCAATTGCTGTTGCTGGGTGCTCACGCTCCACTAATGCTCTTAATATTAAGACTGCACCTCCCCAGCCCCTACCCTCTGTACCTTCGGGCAATGTGGAATCAGCAAATCTTGACCCGATTTCCCAAAATCAACCGGAGTTGGATTCTCAAAGCTCTGGTCTGGATGCACCAACTACCCCAAAAGCTGCCGGGGTTGATGGAGCTCCTTTGGAAACTGCTTCACTTGAAACTGCACCCGCAAGCACAGAACCTTTGACCCATGAGCCACTGGCCGGCTCCTGGAATGTCGCATCTGACAGCTCGCAATGCCGCGCCATTCTAGCTTTCACGAAATGGTCTGGTGGTTATCGTGCAACCACATTGCGCTGTAATTCACCAGAACTAAGTACGGTTACAGCTTGGGATATCAAAGGCTCTAAAGTTGTCTTGGTTGATACAAATGGTAGCCAGGTTGCCAGCCTTGGATCTGTGGGCACTGAGCGATATGCCGGCACGACAGCATCGGGTAAACCCATCTCATTTTCCAGATAAGCTAAGCATAACTTCAGTTTTCAGTTTGCAATCGTGAACTTTTGCATATGATTGCATGTCATGGATACCAGTAATCTAAATCCAAACCGAATGAAATCAGCCTATGAAAAATTCATAGCGTCTGGTCAGATAGAGTTGGATCCCAATCAGATGAACCTGGTGGGCCTGCTTGATGACCTGCTTGCAAGCTTAGAGAAAAAGCGACTTTCCAGAAAATCCAGCTCATTAGGGTGGCTATTCAGCAAAAAAGCTCCTGAGGCGGTAAAAGGACTATATATTTGGGGCGACGTGGGACGCGGCAAATCCATGTTAATGGACATGTTTTTTGATATTCTTCCTCACAAGCGCAAACGTCGTGCGCATTTCAACGACTTTATGCAGGATGCACAAGAGCGAATTCACGCGCATCGGCAAGCCTTGAAACGCGGCGAAACAAAAGAAGAAGATCCAATTCCAATTGTTGCAGAAGCTCTGGCTGAAGAAGCCAGCGTCCTGTGTTTTGATGAATTCACGGTTACAGATATTGCAGACGCCATGATATTGGGAAGATTATTCGAAGCAATGTTTGATGAAGGCGTCGTGGTGGTTGCCACTTCAAATGTTGAACCACAAAACCTTTATTCCAATGGATTAAACCGCAAAATTTTCTTGCCGTTCATTGCCTTACTAACTGAAAACGTTAATGTTTTCAATTTGGATGCAAGAACCGACTTTAGACTTGAAAAGCTTGACCAAGCTCCTGTTTATAACACTCCATTAAATGCGAAATCCAAAAAAGCCATGGATGAAACTTGGCTAAGGCTTACAGGTACGAACGAGCTAAGGCCTGATACTTTGGAAATCAAAGGCAGAAAGCTTGAGATACCTCAAACAGCGGGCGGTGTTGCAAGAGTTTCTTTTAAAACGCTTTGCCTGGAGCCGCGCAGTGCGGAAGATTATTTGGCAATTGCCAGAAATTTCCACACTGTATTTCTGGAGGAAATTCCTGTCATGCAGCGTGAGGATCATAACGCTGCCAAGCGGTTTGTTCTGCTAATAGACACTCTATATGACAATCATATTCGCATTGTAGCTTCCGCTGCAGCCAGGCCAGAGAAACTTTACACGGCCAGTTCTGGCATAGAAGCCTTTGAATTCAAAAGAACCATCTCCAGATTGCATGAAATGCAGTCCAGGGAGTATATAGGTGCTGCTTAATTCTTACTTTTACGTAAGTGCTATACTTTGCAAGACGCTGAAATATAAGTAAAAAATTCAGCAGTTTGCAAACTCTACATTCTTGTTTAAAACACTTTTTAAGGTCTTCGTGATCTCACAAGAACAATAAATAATTACTTTTACGTAAAGGGAAGAATATGGCTCGTAATAAAATCGCCTTGATTGGTTCAGGCATGATTGGCGGAACGCTGGCTCATTTGGCTGCAATGAAAGAACTGGGCGACGTTGTACTATTTGACATCGCGGAAGGCATTCCAGAAGGAAAAGGCCTTGATATTGCACAATCATCACCCGTTGATGGATTTGACGCAAAAATGTCAGGAACGCAAAGTTATGAAGCAATTGCAGACGCTGACGTTTGTATCATTACGGCTGGCGTTGCACGTAAACCAGGAATGAGCCGAGACGATTTGTTGGGCATCAACCTTAAAGTAATGGAGCAAGTTGGCGCAGGTATCAAAAAATATGCACCGAACGCATTTGTGATCTGCATTACAAACCCGCTCGATGCAATGGTATGGGCTTTACAAAAATTTTCTGGCTTACCCAAAAACAAGGTTGTTGGCATGGCCGGTGTATTGGACTCATCTCGCTTCCGTCACTTCCTCGCATCAGAATTTGATGTGTCAATTAAAGATGTAACAGCCTTTGTACTGGGTGGCCACGGAGATACAATGGTTCCGCTAGCCCGATACTCAACAGTTGCTGGTATTCCGCTAACAGACCTTATTAAAATGGGCTGGATCACCAAGGAACGCCTGGACGAAATAATTGACCGCACCCGTAAAGGCGGCGGCGAAATTGTTTCACTTCTGAAAACCGGTTCTGCTTATTACGCTCCGGCGGCATCTGCCATTACCATGGCAGAAGCATATCTTCGCGATCAAAAACGCGTACTGCCATGTGCTGCAGCCCTTAAAGGCGAATACGGCGTGAAAGATATGTATGTTGGTGTGCCAGTGGTAATTGGCAGCGACGGTGTAGAGCGCGTTGTTGAAATCGACTTGAATAAATCTGAACAAAAAATGTTTGATGCTTCAGTGGGTGCTGTTGCTGAACTTTGCGAAGTTTGTGAAGGCATTGCACCAAATCTAAAATAACACTTCTGGCGGCTGGAAACCTCTGGCCGCCTTTATTTTCCGAATAATTTGTGATGAGAGACAAGGTTTAGGGATCATGACAGAGAAAAATTCTAACGAAGAATTTTCCAACACATCTTTTTTGTATGGCGGTAACGCAGGCTACATCGAAGAAATGTACGCCCAATATCAAAAAGATCCGAACTCGGTCAGTGCAGACTGGCAGACCTATTTCTCAGAATTAAAAGACGATGCAGGCGATATAGCAAAGAACGCAGAAGGCGCTTCCTGGAAAAAATCCCATTGGCCAATTCATGCAAACGGTGAACTCGTCTCAGCCCTTGATGGCGACTGGCCAACTGTTGAAAAACACATGGGCGATAAAATCAAGGCGCAAGCTGCTGCTAGTGGCGAAACATATGACGAAACCCACGTACAACGCTCAACTCGAGATTCTGTCTCCGCCATTATGATGATCCGTGCGTACCGCATGCGTGGTCACTTGCATGCCGACCTTGATCCACTGAAGATTGCCGGCAAAAAAGAAGCTTACGATGAGCTCCATCCTTCAAGCTATGGTTTCACCGAAGCTGATTATGATCGAAAAATCTTTATCGATCACATGCTTGGCCTGGAATTTGCTACCGTGCCTGAAATGTTGGAAATTCTGCAAAGAACCTATTGTTCAACGATTGGCATAGAGTTCATGCATATTTCCAACCCACAGGAAAAAGGCTGGCTACAAGAACGCATAGAAGGTCCGGACAAGGGTGTTGCTTTTACCATTGAAGGTAAGAAAGCAATACTGCGCAAATTGATTGAAGCTGAGGGTTTCGAACAATACATTGACATTAAGTACAAGGGCACAAAACGTTTCGGGCTTGATGGCGGTGAATCGCTTGTTCCGGCTCTGGAGCAAATCATCAAGCGTGGCGGCCAAATGGGCCTCAAGGAAATTGTCCTTGGCATGGCGCACCGTGGACGACTGAATGTACTTGCCAACGTGATGGGTAAACCACACCGCGCTATTTTCAACGAATTTAAAGGTGGCTCATTCAAACCCGATGAAGTTGAAGGCTCAGGAGATGTTAAATACCACCTTGGTGCTTCTTCAGACCGTGAATTTGATGGCAATGAAGTCCATTTATCCTTGACCGCCAATCCGTCTCACCTTGAGATCGTGAATCCGGTTGTTTTAGGTAAGGTTCGCGCCAAGCAAGATAAATTTGAACCTAAAAATGACCGCGGGTCGCGACCGCGCGATACAATTTTACCTTTATTGCTTCACGGCGATGCTGCATTTGCAGGGCAGGGTGTTGTTGCTGAATGTTTTGGCCTTTCAGGCCTTAAAGGCCACCGAACAGGCGGCTCAATTCACTTTATCATCAACAACCAAATCGGCTTTACAACAAATCCACGCTTCTCGCGTTCATCGCCTTATCCATCGGATGTGGCCAAGATGATCGAAGCGCCGATTTTCCATGTAAATGGTGATGATCCGGAAGCGGTAACCTTTGCAGCAAAGGTTGCAACAGAATATCGTCAGTTGTTCCGCAAGCCTGTTGTAATCGACATGTTCTGCTACAGGCGCTTTGGTCATAACGAAGGCGATGAGCCTGCGTTTACCCAGCCGCTCATGTACAAGAAAATTCAGGCGCACGAAACAACCGCCACGATCTACAGCAACAAGCTGATTTTGCAAGGTCTCATCACCGCCGATGAATACAAAACCATGCGGGATGACTGGCGCAACTTCCTTGAAAATGAATATGACGCTGGTCAAAGCTATAAGCCAAACAAGGCCGACTGGCTTGATGGCGCATGGTCTGGCCTGAAAATAGCAGATGATGAAGACGAACCACGTCGCGGAAAAACTGGTATAACGAAAAAGAAAGTCGAGGAAATCGGCCGCAAGATTACCGAAGTTCCAAAAGACTTTAACATTCACAAGACCGTAAAGCGTTTGATGGATAATCGCCGCAAAATGATTGATACAGGCGAGGGAGTCGACTGGGGCATGGGCGAAGCTCTTGCGATCGGATCCATTGTTGATGAAAAGCACTTTGTTCGCTTGTCAGGTCAGGACTGCGAACGTGGCACGTTCTCTCAACGCCACTCTGTACTTTATGATCAGTTGGATGAAAGTCGCTATACACCGCTGAACAACATCTCTGAGGACCAGGAAGAATATGATGTTATCAATTCAATGCTCTCGGAAGAAGCTGTCCTAGGATATGAGTATGGCTACTCACTTACCCGCCCAAATGCGCTGACCATTTGGGAAGGGCAATTTGGCGATTTTGTTAACGGCGCGCAGGTTGTAATCGATCAGTTTATTTCTTCAGGCGAGAGCAAGTGGCTTCGCATATCAGGATTGGTGATGCTTCTGCCGCATGGTTATGAAGGGCAGGGGCCCGAGCACTCATCAGCCAAACTTGAACGCTTCTTGCAGCTTTGTGCGCAAGACAACATGCAAGTTGCAAATTGTACAACCCCGGCAAATTATTTTCATATTCTACGCCGTCAACTTCGTCGTGATTTCCGCAAACCACTGATAATGATGACACCAAAATCCCTGTTGCGTCACAAGCGTGCTGTTTCAAGACTTGATGAATTTACAACAGCGAATTCTTTCCATCGACTTTTGTGGGATGATGCTCAGATGAAATCATGGACCGGCGGCAAGCTTGTTAAAGACAACAAGATCAAACGCGTCGTCTTGTGCACCGGCAAGGTGTATTACGATCTCCTGGAAGAGCGAGAAAAACGCGGCATAGATGATATTTATCTACTGCGTGTCGAGCAACTTTATCCGTTCCCGGCAAAAGCTCTTATTACCGAACTTTCCCGTTTCAAAAATGCAGAGATGGTTTGGTGTCAGGAAGAACCAAAGAACATGGGTTCATGGGGCTTTATTGAACCTTACCTGCAATGGGTATTCGAACATATCGATGCAAAACATCAACGGGCAAGGTACACAGGCAGAGCTGCAGCCGCATCTCCTGCAACCGGTCTAATGTCCAAACATTTATACGAACTAGACGCATTCCTTGAGGACGCACTTGCTGACTAATCCAATTTTATTGAAGACAAGAAAAGAGCTGAAGTAATGGCAAATGAAATCCGAGTACCAACACTGGGCGAATCTGTAAGCGAAGCAACTGTCGGTCAATGGTTGAAAAAACCTGGCGATGCAGTTGCAATCGATGAGCCAATTGTAGAGTTGGAAACTGACAAAGTTTCTGTAGAAGTGCCAGCACCTGCTGCCGGCGTTTTGGGCGACATCTCAGTCAATGAAGGTGAGACCGTTGAAGTTGGCGCTTTGTTAGGTGTTATAGCCGAAGGTGGTTCAGCTCCAGCTTTTGCAAAACCAGCAGCAAGCAAACCAGCTGCAACAAGCGGAAACATCATTGAAGTTCCTGTTCCAAGCGCTGGCGAATCTGTAACAGAAGCTGGTGTGGGCGAATGGTACAAAAAAGTTGGCGACAGCATCTCGGTGGATGAAGCTATCGTGGAACTTGAAACGGATAAAGCTGCACAAGAGGTTATGTCTCCGGTATCAGGCAAGATCGTGGAAATCATGTCTGCAACGGGCGACACAGTTCAAGTCGGTGAAATCCTGGTAAAAATTGAAGAAGGTGCTGCTGGCACATCAACGGCTGAAGCAGCCTCATCAACTCCAAGCGCAGCGCAGCCTGCATCCGGCGGAAGTGATATGCCGGCATCACCTTCTGCGCAAAAGATTTTGGCAGAAAAAGGCATTTATCCTAGTTCCGTCCAGGGATCCGGCAAGCGCGGACAGGTACTAAAGGAAGATGCCCAAAATGCATCCAAAGCGCCTGCTACTGCTCCAGCTGCAGCGCCATCTGCGCCAAGCAATGAACCACGCGAAGAACGCGTTCGCATGACGCGTCTACGCCAAACCATTGCACGACGCTTAAAAGACGCACAAAACACTGCAGCCATGCTCACAACTTTCAACGAAGTTGACATGACAGCAGTTATGGAAATGCGCAAGAAATACAAAGAGCTCTTTGAAAAGAAACACGGCGTGAAGCTGGGCTTTATGGGCTTCTTCACCAAGGCTGTGTGTCACGCGCTGCAGGAAATTCCAGCTGTTAACGCCGAGATTGATGGCACAGACCTTATCTATAAAAACTTTGCCCACATTGGGGTCGCGGTTGGTACAGACAAAGGACTTGTTGTTCCCGTCGTGCGCGATGCAGATCAAATGTCGATTGCAGAAGTAGAACAGGAAATTGGCAATTTGGGACGCAAGGCACGCGATGGCGATCTTTCCATGGCAGATATGCAAGGTGGCACATTTACCATTTCAAACGGCGGTGTTTATGGCTCGTTGATGTCGACACCAATCCTCAATGCACCACAATCAGGCATTCTTGGCATGCATAAAATTGACCAGCGCCCGGTTGTTGTAAACGGCGAAATTGTTATCCGCCCAATGATGTATCTGGCATTGTCATATGACCACCGGATTGTTGACGGCAAAGAAGCGGTAACTTTCCTGGTTCGGGTAAAAGAGAGTTTGGAAGACCCTGAACGTCTGGTTTTGGATTTATAATCTGATAAACTGACGTAACGATAATTTTTGGAGAATTTTAGATGTCCATCGAACTACAATATTTAATTTTTGCAGTATTCCTTGTTCTAATTCAAATGGTGTTACAAGCCAGCGCCGGGTTTATTACAAATGGCTTTATGGGACTTGCCGGTTCACGCGATGACGAAGTCCTGACCACTGGGATTGGTGGCCGATTTGAACGGGCCTATTACAATATGCTCGAAACCTTCCCGGTTTTTGCTGCGTTAGTTTTGATTGTTCATACGACTGAAAGTTGGGACACAACCAGCGCCCTTGCCGTACAACTCTACTTTTGGGCCCGCGTTGCATATATTCCACTTTACATTATCGGAATACCATTCCTGCGTACTATTGCTTGGGCAGTTTCGATGGTTGGAATATTAATGCTCGCTTGGCCATTGCTTGGGCAAGTAACTTAAATATCAATTTGAAACCGCAAATAAAATCAAACAATTAGGTTCTAAAAAATGGCAGATACATACGACGTTGTAATTATTGGTTCAGGTCCTGGTGGATATGTTTGCGCAATCAAATGTGGGCAGTTGGGGTTAAAAACCGCCATCATTGAAAAAAGCCCTACCCTTGGCGGTACCTGCCTGAATGTTGGGTGTATCCCGTCAAAAGCACTGCTTCATGCATCAGAAATGTTTGCAGAAGCAGGTCACGGAATGGCTGCATTGGGTATTACGGTTGGAAAGCCCAAACTCAATCTCAAGGCCATGATGGCGCATAAGGATAACACCGTTAAAGCCAACGTTGATGGTGTTGCCTATCTAATGAAAAAGAACAAAGTCGATGTTTACCACGGCACCGGCTCTATAGCAGGAAAAGGCAAGGTCACGGTAACCGATGACAAAGGCAAAACCCAGGATGTAGCCACCAAGAACATTGTGATAGCAACCGGATCTGACGTCGCTGGAATTCCAGGACTGGATGTAAAAATTGATGAAAAAACCATTGTCTCCTCAACTGGCGCAATTGCACTTTCATCTGTTCCAAAGAAAATGATCGTGGTTGGTGGCGGCGTCATCGGTCTGGAAATGGGTTCCGTCTGGAACCGTTTGGGTGCCGAAGTAACGGTGGTTGAATATCTCGATACAATTCTGGGCGGCATGGATAAGGATGTATCCAAAAAATTCCAGAAGATGCTCGCCAAACAAGGCATGAAATTTCACCTGTCTTCCAAGGTCACGGGCGTAGACAAAAAAGGGAAGGGCGCAAGCGTTTCCTTTGAACCTGTGAAAGGCGGCGATGCTCAAAAGCTTGATGCAGATATTGTTTTGGTTGCAACGGGTCGTCGTCCTTACACTGACAATCTTGGTCTTGAAGCAGCAGGTGTGGAAATGGATCGAGGCATTGTGAAAACACAGCATTGGAAAACCAATGTAGATGGCATTTGGGCAATTGGTGATGTAACCGCCGGTCCAATGCTTGCCCACAAGGCTGAAGATGAAGGCGTTGCAGTTGCAGAAACCATCGCTGGCCAGGCAGGGCACGTAAACTATGATGTTATTCCGGGTGTTGTTTATACAATGCCAGAAGTGGCATCCGTTGGCAAAATGGAAGAGGAACTCAAGTCAGCCGGCATTGAATATGCCGTTGGGCAATTTCCCTTCATGGCAAATGGTCGCGCACGTGCGATGAACCAAACAGAAGGCTTTGTGAAGTTCCTGGCAGATAAAAAAACAGATCGCGTTTTAGGTGTTCACATTGTTGGGTTTGGTGCAGGTGACATGATCCACGAATGTGCTGTGCTTATGGAGTTTGGCGGATCATCCGAAGACTTGGGCCGTACCTGTCATGCGCACCCTACCTTGTCAGAGGTTGTCAAAGAAGCCGCCCTGGCAACCCACGGCAAGCCGTTGCATATCTAAATCACTTCACAATTGGGCAACCAAGGCTTGAAACTTGGATCGAATTGATTAGGTTGAATTAATGTTCGATATCATTAAAAAGTTCGTCGCTGATCTTTCAGAAGCCGAAGAGCCCGAAATATTCATCAATGACAAACTACAGTTGGCTGAGGCAGCCCTGATGTATCACGTAATCGCTGTTGATGGCGTCATCCGTGATGAAGAAAAAACCCGCATGGCTGAATTGTTATCGCAGCAATTTGACCTTAGCGAAGAAGAAACCAAAAAACTGGCAGATGATGCCAAAATTGCCGAACACGAAGCCATTGATCTTTACAAGTTTACCAGCGTCTTGAAGCGCGCACTGAATGAAGAAGAGCGCATAAAAATCATAGAACATCTTTGGGAAATGGTATTTGCTGACGGCGTGTTGCACGAGTTGGAAGACAATGTAGTTTGGCGCATTTCCGAACTGCTGGCCGTAGAATCTCGAAATCGCGTATTGCTCAAACAAAGAGTATGGAAACGAAATTCCCAAGAAGAAGACCCATCCCTATCTGATGACTAATCTCAAAAAACCAAAAATTCTAACGATCATGCACCAGGAAGCATCAACACCAGGCCGTGTTGGAATGATGCTGGAAGAAATGGGTTATCATCTTGTAGGTTGCCGCCCACCCCTTGGTGACGCGCTACCAGAAACACTCGAAGACTATGCTGGGGCAATTGTTTTTGGCGGACCGATGAGTTCAAACGATAGTGATGCATACATAAAGCGAGAGATCGATTGGATGTCGGTGCCCCTGAAGGAAAACAAACCATTTTTTGGTATTTGCCTTGGCGCCCAAATGCTTTGTAAGCATCTTGGCGGTGAAGTGGCCCCACGCAAAGACAGCTATGCTGAAATTGGCTATTATCCAATCAAGGCAACCCAGGCGGGCGAAACCTTAATGCCATGGCCTGATCATGTTTACCAATGGCATACGGAAGGGTTTTCACTTCCAAAAGATGCAATGCTTCTGGCAACCGGGGAAGAATACCCCAATCAGGCCTACAAATACGGCAAAAACGCTTACGGCGTTCAATTTCACTCAGAAGTAACCCATTACATGATGCATAAATGGACCACAAAAGCATCACACAGATTTAGTCTGCCTGGTGCACAAAACCGGGAACAACAATTTGAAGCCAGACCCAAATATGACCCCGAAGTCAAACAATGGCTGGGGGATTTTTTTGACCATTGGGTCGGGCCGGCAAATAAACACACTTGATTTGATGCGCCATAAAGGCCAAATAATAAGAACATTTAAACGGAAGCAACTCTATGATCGCACTTCTTCAAACCCTTTTATTCATTCTTGATATTCTATGGTTCATTATCATTGCATCAGCCATTTTCTCATGGCTCTTTGCATTTAATGTTATCAATTATTCAAATCAGTTCGTTGGCCAAATCGGCAGCATGTTATACCAGCTAACAGAGCCGCTTTATCGTCCGATCCGGCGTTTCATGCCGAACTTGAATGGACTGGATCTTTCACCAATTGTCGTATTGGTGATCATTTTCTTCCTGCAGCGATTTATTGCAACATCGCTGATACCAATGTTTGTCTAAGGGGAATATCATGTGGCAAAGAATTATAACATTATACTCCGAGTCCTTGAAAATCTGATTATTTGGGGTTGACGTTTCAGGCT